>CAJPTS010000043.1 GCA_905373625.1 Bacteroidia bacterium | reverse complement strand
ATTGTGATCGCTTGTCGTGTACTTCGTACCTAGTACCTTGAACCTGATGAAGCTTAGAACTTGCCCCCTTCCTCAGAGGCGAGAGACGAAATAAATGCTTTGTGCTACTTCTAGCTTTTAGCTCCCATATATTAAAGAAGCAAGGAAATCCCGCGCGTTTCCCACAGAGAGAGCAATTCTTGCATGTCTGGAGGCAGGGGAGCTTCGAAGTGTAACGGGGTGTGCGTGATGGGGTGTACAAGGTCTATGGCGCAAGCATGTAAGGCTTGACGCGGACATGTGGCAAAAGCTTCTCGAATAAACGTATGATACTCTGGCGTATTTACTCCGCGCAGTACTTTGTCTCCTCCGTAACGCGCGTCGTTAAATAACGGGTGTTTTATGTATTGCATATGAGCGCGGATCTGATGCATACGTCCAGTTTCCAGAATGCATTCGATTAGCGTTACAACCGTGTAATCTTTTACTACGCGCCAGTGTGTTACGGCGTGCTTTCCCACATCGGGATCCGTAAAGACGCGCATGCGCTGACGGTCAGACGGATCGCGTGCGAGGTTAGCACTTATAGTTCCTTCGGGCTCTTTGAATTGTCCCCACGCAAGGGCAAGGTATGTTCGGTGGGCGGTATGATGCAAAAATTGAGTACTCAGCCCCGCCATTGCCGTTTCATTCTTTCCCACTACCAATAGCCCCGAGGTGTCTTTGTCTATTCGGTGTGCTAAACCAGGTCGTAAATCACCATCGCCCTGTTGAAAAAGCGGTTCGTTGCGCAAGTAATAGAGCAATGCATTGATGAGCGTCCCACTAAAATGACCGTGCCCAGGGTGCACCACCATGCCAGCAGGCTTGTTTACAATTAGTATGTCTGCGTCCTCGTAAACAATTTCTAGCGGTATCGGCTCAGGGAGTACTTCTATTTTGCGCGGCTCTTGAAGTTGGTAGATTTGTACTACCTCGTTAGGTTTTACTAAGTAAGAGGCCTTACACGCGCGTCCGTTAACGTATACCAACCCCTCGTCTATTTTCTGACGAATGAAAGATCGCGAAGCATTTTCTAATCGGTCAGCAAGAAAACGATCAAGCCGCAACGGACTCTGACCAGGGTCAGCCACAACTTCGCAGTAGAGGAACACAACCTAGCGGAGAATTAGTTTTTTCGTGTCTTGCACGCCACTGGTGTAGGTGATGCGTACCAGATAAAAACCTCGCGGAAGCCCAGCAACACTGATATACGTATTACTTGGGAAGTTCTCCTTAACAAGAACACCTTGCACAGAATAGATCGCAATGTTGGCAACCGCCTCTGCAGTCTTGATATAGATTTGTTCCTGTGCAGGATTTGGCAACACAGAACTTTCTGGTATTGCGGGCGAGCAAGCGCCAGTGGGCAACTTCGGATCTATGCCTTCGCCACCACACACGAGGCGTAACATGAGCGCTCCGTCTACCTTAGATTTTTGCCACTGCGTGGAGGTGCGACTATAAATTACCGCCTTATGGGGCGTATAGGTATCATACGCAATGTTTATCATGTCTGCCGATAGCTGCTCCCAGCCCACGAAATAAGGCGTCTTAAATGTAATGGGCGTCGTGAGCGCAATCTCGTAAAAACGTCCTACTTCACTCTCCTCGCGCGGTGGCGTAACCAACTGCTCGTAGACCTTCTCGCCAGGAACTCCGTCAGCGTCCTTCCAAAAACAAAGACGGAAACGTTTGCGTGCCTTGAGATCTCCAATCGGATTAAACCAAATTCGCACAGCCTTAATTGCCGTAGCTTTCAATGGTTTGAAACGCATGGCAGCCGCTCCTCGTTCTGCTCCCACGCCGACAATTCCATACCCGCTCGTGGGTTCGCCATAATCATACGCATACTCATCCGTACAGTGTAGACGCGTCTCCACCGTATCATTCCAACGGAAGGGAGCATTCTTAGGATTCTGGTCGGTTTGTAGAATGGCACGGAAGCGTACGTTTACCTCGCTGCCCATAAGATTCTGCCACGGGAAGGTGATGGTGCGTTGGTAGCTTTCGCTCTTAAAAGGCGTTAAGTTTATATTCCCGCCATTGTAGGGGGGCTGCGCGACCTTTTTAGTAAGATCTTCTATCACAAACGTCCGATTCACATTGTTCGTATTGCGTCCGAAATTCTCGTATTCCATACGCAGCGTTTCAGCTGGTTCTAGGGTACGACTTTGCACGTACTCGTAGAACGCTTCGTAGGGCACGGCACTGTACTCCGTAAAAGCCGTTGCGGGTAGAGCCGTACAAGCCACGTCGGGCACTATGGTATCATTGTAGGTACGAAAAGCATTGAGATATACAAGATCTACGTGCCACTGACTACTATTTGCGGTACGCCCTGGTGCAGTATTGTCATGTATAATGGAGGCGAGGTTGCGGAAACGAAACTGAAAGCCTGTTTTTATAAACCGTTTATCGCGCACGGGGATGTGTGCCTTGAAGAAGTGTCGTTGAGGCGCAGGGTGTGACTGCTCTATACTTTTTACCCACCGAGGCGTATTGTGGAAATACTGTTCGATGCGTCCGCGCTGTGCAAGATATATAGCCCCCCATACGTTCACCCATTTGGCTTGGGTCGGATCAAAGAAATCTAACAACAGCGAGTCGCCACGTGCGGGCGCTTCGGCATCACCACCTGGTTGAAATTGAAAAGAGAGGTACAACGAATCCTGCCCAGCTTCAATGTCTATCGGGCGCGAAGCGAGCACATCTGCTTGGAAGGCGGCTGTGGTGGCGTTCTTGTGCAAAAGCCCGTTTGCTTCGGCAGCATCTAAGGTGAGTACTCCGATCGTGGGCGATTTGTGTGCGCGTGCACGCGTTACGCGTGCATCAGTTGGGGTTTCCCAATACAACTGTGAGGGGATAAAGGAAGAGTAGGCAAAATCGTCAAAAAAAGGAAGCGATATGTTAGGGGTGGGCTGTGCCAAGAGCGTCAAAGGGGCGAGAAGCGTAAATGCTAGCACAGTTTTCCTCAAGAAACGTCTCATCGTATAAAGCGTTAAAAGACCTCGAAGTCGTCGTCCACTTCTTGGCTTTCATTCTCTTTATCTAACGAATCTTGTAGTGTATTATTTGATTGCTCCTGTATGGCTTGTGCCGCAATACGTGAGGCATTGATGGTCAACCAGAGATTGATGCGCGAGCCTAGAGGTAATTCGCGGTTTCCAAGGAAGGGCGGATTCGTGGTATAGATACGCGCAGAAAGTGTGTCTGCCATGTCTTTTACCGTCTCGTCAAATATGACACGTCCTACGTTTAGTGAGCGTGCTGCGAGAGCACGACGCGCTTCTTGAAGCGTCATCTGAATTACATTAGGCTGAGGAGTGAGACTACTATTTTCAAAGCCTTGTCCTAAAAGAAGATCTACGAGCGCCCCTTTGGGAAGCTTGTCGCCAGGTAATAGTTCATCGCCTTCGTAAGACTGTTTGAGTACACTGTTTAGGGCTATATCTGGTGTGAAGGAGAGTTGGCCGCACTGTAAGCCACTTTGGTCAAGTAAAATGAGTGCTTGACGCAAGGTCTCGCCTACCAAGCTAGGCGCTTGCACCATCATGGGGTTGCAGGCATTGATAGATAAGAAGACGTGTCGTCCGCGTTTCACCTTTTGCCCCGCAGCTGGCTGTTGCTGCAAAACAGTACCAGGACGTTTCGTCACCACGTAGGAAGAGTCCAAGAGTATAAGATTGAGATGATACTTATCCGCAATTTTGTACGCCTCGGTCAGGGGCTTACCACATAAATCAGGGATAGAATACTCGTCGCCGTGGCGCGTTAGAATGCCTAACGAGTAGAATGCCGCAAACACTAAAAAAACTACAAGGACTATGGCCAGCAACGGATGTCTAACATAAGGCACACGCCAAATGCTGCGCAAGACTCCACCTATTTTACCGAGAATATTTTTGAAGCCCATCTTATGAGTCTGTATGGAATGTGCAAAGTTATGAATTTCGCATAATCGCTTTGCGCAAAAAAAACGGGACGCCGCCTTCTGACGACATCCCGTAATACGGAGCTTCAAACAGTTTACAGTATACTGAAGGCAACGGTAAGCCCTGCCATAACAATCGAAACCATGCTCATCAGCTTGATAAGGATGTTAAGACTCGGTCCCGACGTATCTTTGAAAGGATCTCCTACTGTGTCTCCTGTAACCGCGGCCTTGTGAGCATCACTACCCTTACCTCCGAAGTGACCTTCTTCGATGTATTTCTTTGCATTGTCCCAAGCGCCACCTGCATTTGCCATAAATACAGCCAAAACAAAGCCTGCGCCCAGACCACCGATCAGTAGACCCATTACACCAGCCACGCCAAAAATAATCCCCGTGAGTATCGGAACTAGAATAGCGAGCGCGGAGGGTAAAATCATCTCATGCTGAGCGGCCCCCGTAGATATTTGTACACAACGTACATAATCTGGCGTCCCCTTACCGTCTAGAATGCCTTTTATTTCACGGAACTGGCGGCGTACTTCTTCCACCATCTTCTGTGCAGCGCGCCCTACGGCGTTCATAGTTAAGCCCGTAAAGAGGAAAGCCAACATAGCACCAATAAATACTCCTACTAGTACTTTGTAGTTCATAAGGTTCACCGAGAACCAATCCATAAACGTGGGGATGGTGGCATTCTTTACGGTTTCTAGATCTAGGTGTAGATTAGGTAAAGTGGCAATCTCTTTGCCCGCCTCGAGCAAACGTACCATGCCGATCTTAATTTCTTCGATGTAGGATGCTAATAATGCTAAGGCGGTGAGCGCCGCAGAGCCTATTGCAAAGCCTTTTCCCGTGGCAGCGGTCGTATTACCCAGTGCATCTAGGGCGTCTGTACGCTTTCTAACCTCTGGTTCTAGCCCCGACATCTCCGCATTACCGCCCGCATTGTCCGCAATTGGTCCGTAAGCATCGGTAGCTAATGTAATCCCCAGTGTGGAGAGCATACCTACAGCGGCAATACCTATACCGTACAACCCCATTCCGAAGTTTGAAAAATCAAATCCCGAAGCAAAGAGATAAGAGAATGTTATACCCACTACTACGGCTATTACAGGGATGGCTGTGGAAATCATACCCAAGCCCGTCCCCGAGATTATAACCGTGGCATGTCCCATCTGCGCGCTCTCGCTTACGCGTTGCGTGGGTTTGTAGGAGTGAGATGTATAGTACTCGGTGGACTTTCCAATTACGATCCCGACAACAAGCCCCACTATTACAGAACAAGAGATATAAAGCCAGTTCTCTAAGCCTAGGAAGTAAAGAATAACAAAGGTTGCAATGGCAATGAGAATAGCACTCAGGTTAATACCAAAGTTCAGAGTGCCAAGTAACTGGCGCATCGTAGCATTCTCCTTAGTACGTACGGTAAAGATACCTATGATAGAAAGAAGTATGCCCACGGCCGCGATAATCATAGGCGCAATAATTGCCTTGAACTGCATAGTACTGTCAGCATGAGCCGCGAAGGCTGAAGCGCCAAGAGCCGCAGTGGCCAGTATAGAGCCGCAGTAGCTCTCGTACAGGTCTGCCCCCATACCCGCTACGTCGCCTACGTTGTCTCCTACGTTATCTGCAATGGTGGCAGGGTTACGCGGGTCGTCTTCGGGGATTCCTGCCTCAACCTTTCCAACGAGGTCTGCGCCCACATCGGCAGCCTTGGTATAAATCCCCCCACCTACACGTGCAAAGAGCGCTTGCGTGGATGCCCCCATACCAAAGGTTAGCATCGTCGTGGTGATTGCAATAAGCTTGTCGGTCTGCGAAGCAGCTTCCATGAAATGGTTGAGCAGCACGTACCAGATGGAGATATCTAACAAGCCGAGCCCCACTACAACCAACCCCATAACCGCCCCTGAACGGAATGCTACGGTCAAGCCCTGATTTAAGGACTTACGGGCTGCATTGGCGGTACGCGCCGAGGCGTACGTAGCGGTACGCATGCCTATATAACCAGCAAGAGCTGAGAAGATACCACCTGTCAGAAAAGCAAAAGGTACCCACTCGTTTTGTACATGAAAACCATAAGCGAGTATGGCAAAGAATACGGCAAGTACAAGGAAGGCTATGAGGACTATCTTGTATTGCTGGCGCAAGTAGGACATTGCACCTTGGCGGACATAGGCCGCTATCTCTTTCATGCGTGGAGTACCCTCGTCCGCTCGCATCATACCGCGGAAGAAGAGCCACGCAAATAAGAGGGCTAGCACCGATGACACGGGCACTAACCAGAAAATAGGTTCTGCTATTTGCATCTCATATATGTATGTTTATTCACTACTCACTCCACACAGCGCGCCTGTCACCTCACACGCTGCTATACGCAAAGTTATTGAAAATTCGTTTGTATGCAAGCAAAAATAGAGACAAAAGACGAGAGACGAAAGACGAAATGATCACTTCGCGTGTATTCTCTAGCGTTGCTGACAACTCGCTTACAAGCACAATATGAAACTTTTTACAGCTTGTCGTATTTCATACCTTAAGTCTGGTTTTACGAACTTTTCCTAAATTGGCACAACACTAAACGCGAGGATGAACGTATTACTTTTTGCACTCCCATTGGCTTGTATTCTCCTACAACCCAATCTGCAACAGCGAAAAATGAATAACGAAGAAAAACAAAAGCGCTTGACAGAGCTAACACCTCTGCAAGTTTCCGTAACACAACAGGGAGCAACAGAGCGCCCATTTACGGGTGAGTATTACCAACATCGCGCCGAGGGGACATACCACTGCATTGTCTGCGGGGCTCTCCTTTTTACCTCCGAGGCTAAGTTTGATTCGCCCTGCGGTTGGCCTAGTTTTGATGCCCCCGCCGAACGAGAGCACGTCTCCTTTGTAGATGACTTTACACTAGGTATGCACCGCATAGAAGTACGTTGCGCACACTGCAATGCACACCTAGGGCACATATTCCCCGACGGACCTACGGCTACAGGAAACCGCTACTGTATTAACTCAGCCTCACTAGATTTCCATGCTACGAAGAAAGAAAAGTAATAATTGGCGACTATTCGTTGCCACCGTACTACTCACCCTTTTCTTCTCCTCACCGCTATTCGCCCAGTACAGATTGCATGGACAAGTGCTAGATCACAAGACCAAAGAAGTGCTCCCCTTTGCCGTGGTCGCATTTGGCAATGCTGGGCAAGGTCTACTGGCAGATGTAAACGGATATTACTCCATTACGACCTCGTATCCCGTCACATCGCTGACCGTTTCGCACTTAGGCTACCGCAAGCGGAATTTCTCTATTACGTGGAACGATACGGTGCAGAAACAAAACCTACTGCTACAACGAGAGGATCAGCACATCGAACAGGTTATCATCACTCCCACTGCAAACCCCGCCGTAGTACTACTGGAGCGGTCGCTTAAACTCAAAGAGGTACATGACCCAGCTACCCTTACCCAGTACACGTACTTGGATTATAGCAAGCTGCGTGCAAACTACCGCGTGGACAGTACCACGCTACAAGACCCCGATATGCCTAAATTTGAACGTTTTGGCGACTCCGCCGAGAACCGAATCCTGATCTTCTTGAGCGAATCTCTAACGCGACACGACCATGCACATGGCAAACCTCCCGTAGACGTACTCCTCTCCACACATACTAGTGGTACAAAGAATCCGCGTATCACCTACCTCGCCGCTATGATACAACCCACCTCCTTCTACAATGAAGAGGTAACTCTCCTCGGTCACGAATACATCAACCCCTACTCCACGCGTGGGCTGCGCCGTTATCGATATCATCTGCAAGATACAATCTTAACCCCCAGCGGAGATTCGCTTTTTCAAATACACTTCTCTCCACGTAAGACGGGCGAAGACCTTTTAACGGGCTCTATGGTTATCGGTGGAAAAGAGTTGGCGCTCGAGAAAATCTCGGTAAACGGAAATGGGCGCGACGACTTCCCTTTCAGCTATCTCCTGCACCACCGCTATAAAGCCGATAATGCCACGGGACGCTGGTTTCCAGACGAATACTACGTTTCTTTGAGTAATGAGAGCAGTCGGCTACAAATAGAATCTATCACCTCGGTGCGCGATATCAAAACAACGGAAATAAAACCCCTACAACACTCACGCCGAATTGCCCTATCTTACGAGCCAATCGCTGCGCGAGAACGCGACAGTATCCTAGAACTCCACCAAATAGAACCTCTTAATGCCGCCGAGACTCGAACGTATGAAATCGTGGACAGCATCGGTGAGCATTATCACTTTGATCGCTACCTCAACTTCATAGAAGTACTTGCTACAGGACGTATAAAGGTGGGCTACATTCAGTTTGTACTTGATCGTATTTTAGGATTTAACCAGTACGAGGGAACACGCTTGGGAATTGGTGTGGAGACCTCCGAAAAGCTTGCGCAGCGTTTCAGACTTGGGGGATACTATGCCTACGGTTTCCGCGACAGGGGGCACAAATTTGGTGGCAACCTTTTACTTCATCTCAATCCCGAATATGGGTTGGATTTGAACCTCTACTATACCAACGACTTGCGCCCCGTGGGACAGACTCAGCTGCTGCAATATGTTAGTTCCCTATCCGTTATTCCATTGAATAATGTGTACCTCCGACGGATGGATCGCGAGGTGCGTTATGGCGCTGAAATGACTCTGCGTATACCACGCCACATACAAATCTCGTGCACCTATACAGATAACCAAAATAACAGCGCGTGGGGGTATCTCGAACAACTCGAAGCGCCTTACAGCCTCCTCCTGTCTCGCCTTACATTTTCCTATGCACATAACGAGCAGTATGTGCACTTTCACAACGGATTATTACCATTTCGTGCCGCGCCTTTTCGCATTCAACTCCAGCTTGAGTACGGAGCAAACACGGTCAGCTGGGCAAAACAATTTGCAAAGGGACAATTCACGCTGTACGGGAACTGGAATAAAAGCACTTTCGGACACTTACTAACCTCGCTTAACGGCGGTATCATCTTAGGACAATATCCTCTCGCCTACGGGTATTCCAACCGCGGGATTGGGCGCAAGATGGATGAAATTTTTGTAGATGGCAACAGCTTTACAACGGTGCAGAGCCAGAGGTACTACAATGACGTTTATGGGTATTTTCATGCTCTATACAGCACCATCCCGTGGGGCGACCTATCAATTGGGAAAACGCTCCACCTCGGACTCGCGGCGATGCTCAACGCTGCATGGGGGAAACAACTGCATGATTACACCTCTTACGGCTTTGATGTGCCTTCCCTATCTCAAGGGCTTGTAGAAACTGGGCTAGGCATTAGTTATCTGCAAACAGGAGGACTACTGCCCACGCGGTTCACTATATTAGCTGTCTACCGTCTCCACCCTTACACGCCGATACAATATAAACAGAACTTCGGGATCGGGTTCTGTCTTGCGGCAGGGTTTTAACGGGTAAAACAAAGTGCGCGGAACAGAAGCTCTGGGGAATTACAACTACCTTAAATTGGGCTTGTATTCTATAGCAATATTACGATATTCGGCGGGCGACATGCCAAAATACTGGCGGAAAGCTTGATTAAAATCGGCACGAGAGGTAAAGCCTGCCACCAGTTCCACATCGGTGAGTTGTGAACGCGGAAAGGAGGCGATGAGCTCTGCTGCGTATTTCACACGGCAATGCTCTATGTACTCTCCGATCGTAACCCCATTCGCATAGGCTTTTATAATCTCAGCAAGAGTATTCCGATTGGTCGCCAACATCTCGGCGAGCATCCCGTCATCCAGTCGTGGATTAGAATAGGGTCTTTTCTCCATCATAAGCGTGCGGAGACGCTGATATAATTCGCCATCGGGGGCAGCGTCTTCGGTATGCGATTTATTTTGCACGGGCGTGGGCGTAGGGGGAAGGATCTCTTGGCGGATTAAACTACTCTGAATGATTTCATACAGAATCCGATGTCTTTTGCGCAGTCGCCGTGCGTGCACAAAAAGCAACAAGACGAAGATGAGTGCCAAAAGCGTTATGTCGAACACCAGAAGTAAACGTGTACGGAATTTATTTTGCGTACTCTCTTGGTCATGTTCCTGCGAAAGGGAACGGAATTCGTCTAACAACTGACGATCACTGTCAATCTCTGCCGAGTCACACATGGTAATGTACTGCTCATAGAGGCGTGCCGCACTATCGTATTGCTTCATAGCCATAAATACCGCAGCACGGGCAGAGATAGCTTCAATCGAATTGATAATGTCGTTATCTTTTATCGCAAGCTCCCGATTGCGCTGAATGTAGTATAAAGCGCTGTCATACAGCCCAACTCCTGTAAAAAAGATCTCATACGCTTCATAAACCATCGGGAGGGCATAAGACGGACAGGTAGGTTGGAACTCTCTTAGTGTAGCCAAGTATGCACGTGCATCATCGAAACTCTTTTCTTGCGTTTTCGTGATGAGCATCATGGCATCCCAGTAGAAATAATATTCTGAGCG
>CAJPTS010000042.1 GCA_905373625.1 Bacteroidia bacterium | reverse complement strand
CTTGGTTACGTAAATATCACTCGATAGGCGTCCTGTTTTAGTGTTTCTCCGATGCAAAGGTAGTCAAATTTCTTAATCATATATATGTGCGGAATATTTTTTACAGATAGGCAAAAAAGAAATCGGGTTACCCGCAAAATATAGTGACTAGCCAGAACCACCAATGTACAATGTCTTATTACAAAATTTGCGCCACAACGATATTTTAGGTTAACTAAAGATTAGCGAGGGTGCGTGCTGGCACGCCTCCCACCACAGTATTTGGGGCAACGTCTTTGCTAACCACTGCCCCAGCAGCCACTACAGAATTCTCACCGATGGTTACACCAGGTAGGATAATTGCCCCTAAACCGATCCAAACATTTTTCCGAATGATTATTGGCTTGCCTACCAGCTCCTGTCTATGCTGAGGCGCAACAGGATGCCCTTCTGTGGCGAGACTCACACGCGGTGCTATCATTACGCCAGATTCTATTACAACCTCTCCACAAAGGTCAAGGATAGAACAATCATAATTGATAAAAACATGCTCCCCCACCTCTGTATTCCCACCATAATTTAGATGAAAAGGTGGTAGAATGGTGCTAGTACTGGGGATAGGATGCTTAAAGACCGTGCTTAGTAATGCACGAATAGCTGTAGTGTCATGTTCGCGGTTTACACGGCTCATCACGCGGCGTGTAGACTCACAAGCCTCATTTATGAGATGATAATCGGGATCAAAAAAGGAGACACTTTCCCCCGCCCGTAAGCGCTCAAAAATATTACTCATAACCATCAATTGGCAACTTCGTTAATATCGCCCTATAAGTTCGCGTTCTATACGTGCGTATATGTCTGGCGTAATCCAAATACTCAGCTTATCGCCCGGGTGTATATTTAGCTTTTCGTTACCATTCCACTGCTCTAAATCGGCAACTGTACACTCATAGCGGAGGGCTATTTTATGCAAGTATTCCCCTTTGGCAACTTCGTGTTGGTAGTGTATTTTTCGTCCTTTGTCGATTGGGAAGGGGCTTTGTGAAATTTTGTAACTCTGCGCATGAATACGCTCGCTGTTAGCTATGTAATGCTCTATCTTTTCTTTAGGTAGCAAAAGGGGAACGCTCCCTTTCGCAGGCGTTGGGATATAACCCTGTCTGTAGCTCGGATTGAGGAAATGGAGTAATTCTAAAGGTATCTCTGTCCATGAGCTGAGAGCACGAAACGAAAGGGCGTCAGAGATCTGCACAGTATCTACTTCTTGAAAACGAATGGGGGGGGGTAAGGTGGATAGATTATGTTCGGAGTGATAATTAAATATGTATGAGGCTGCAATAAAAGCAGGGACATAATTCTGTGCCGCCTCGGGCAAATATGGGAGGAGTTTCCAGAAGTCGGTCTCCCCCCCCGCTCTTTGTATGGCGCGTTGCACCGTACCAGGACCAGCATTGTATGCTGCAAGCGCGAGTGCCCAATTGCCAAAAACTTTGTACAGATAATCTAAGTATAGGCACGCCGCTTCAGTAGAAAGCCGAGGATCCATTCGTTCGTCTATGAAGCTATCGACGTGGAGATTAAACATCTCGGCAGTATTTATTTTGAACTGCCAAAGTCCTACAGCCCCACTTTTCGACACCGCAAGGGGGTTAAGCGCCGACTCTACTACAGAGAGATAAACCAACTCTAGGGGCAACTGATATTTATCTAACTCCTCCCGAAAAATGGGAAAATACAGTTCTGCCAACCCGAGCATTTGTTCTACCTGTTCGCGCCGCTCAATGCTGTAAATCTTGATATACTTTAGCACTAAAGGGTGAAAACGATAGGGAAAAGGCGAGCGTCTGTTCAGTTCTGCGATACGATACTCGTAGACTAGATCGGGCTGACTTCCAGTTGCCGAGTCTTGCACGCTAACCGTGCGCCATAACTTACTTATGTGGTGTAAATTCACAAACCCCGTTGTAAGGACATTGTTCTCCTTAGAATAGGGTATTTGAGGCTGCCCTCCTCTCCCTTCGCAGGGGTTGCTAAAAAAGAATAATACACTTGCTAAAAGCACATACAGGGGGGGAAAGCGTCGCAACCACGTGCCAATTTGGTTCATTCTCAGGGATTGAAAAGACGCAAGACGTCATTGACATTTGCGTAAATGAGCAACAGAAAGAGAAAGCACATACCCACCAGCTGAAGTGTAATGAGTACTCGTGTCCCTAACTTTTTCCCTGTCAGTAACTCTATCAGAATCAGAATAGCATGTCCGCCATCGAGGGCAGGGATCGGGAGCAAGTTCATTACAGCAAGCATAAGGGAGAGAAAAGCAGTTAAAGACCAAAAAGAATTCCAGTCCCAAGTACTGGGGAAGATTTTACCAATAGATATGAATCCTCCTACAGATTTATGTGCCTTTGCTTCGGGTACAAATAGGAGCTTTAGCGAATTCCAGTAGTTGCTCAGCATGGAGCGAAAACGTTGAGCACCCGCACCAAAAGAAGCGAAAAAGCCGTACTCCTTAGATGAAAGATGAAAGATCCCCGCCATGTCAGTATCTGGTGCAATACCAATGATACACGAGTCGGGAATGGCGATGCGCGACGTTGTAAGTACATTATTTCGCATTACACCGACAGTAATAGTATCTTCTTTATGTGCACGAATGGAATGTTTAAGTTCGTCAAAGAAAGATGCTGCAGAGTCATTTATAGCAACCAAACTATCGCCAATCATAAGCCCGGCCTCACTTGCTGGAGAATTAGGACGCACTAAACCGATGGTTAATGGTATACGGGGTTCAAAAAGGGGACTACGTTTCAACAGCTCAGCGAGGTAAGCTTTATCCATACGGACATCAACCTCCTTACCCTCCCGCTCAACGGTTACTACGGCATCTGGTTTAACCACTGAGGCTATTGAGAAATCAGCATAGTTCTCATACTCCTTCCCGTTGACATAAAGGAGTCGATCGCCCGTTCTAAAGCCGATATCTTGTAAAAGCGAATCTGCGACAATTCCGTATCGTAGTTCACTTGTCGGCAGATAACTCTCACCGTTAGCCCATATTAGTCCCGAATAGATCATCCATGCCGTAATGAGGTTCATTATAATTCCGCCGAGAATGATAATGAGGCGCTTCCACGCAGCTTTAGATCGGAATTCGTAGGGTTGTGGCGGCTTTTTAACCGCATCGACGTCCATAGACTCGTCTACCATGCCAGCTATTTTCGCATAGCCTCCGAGCGGTAACCACCCGATCCCCCATTCCGTATCACCGATCTTTCTCTTAAAGATGGTAAACCACGGATTGAAGAAGAGATAGAACTTTTCGACGCGCACACCAAAAGCTCGTGCCGCTATATAATGTCCGAACTCATGAAGAAGTACTAGAATAGAAAGACTACAGAGCAACTGCGCCGCTTTAATCAGTATGACCATCTATTTTTGGGTTAGTTTCGTGATAATCCACGAGGCACTCTCGCGTGCCTCTCGGTTCGTATCGATGTATTGTTCCAGAGTGGGCTTTTCTATATAATCAACCAACTCGAGCGCTCGTTCCACTACAATTGGGATTTGTAAGAATTTGATTCGTCCTGCTAAGAAAGCCAGAATAGCTTCTTCATTCGCCGCATTAAGTACACAGGGGGCGTTTCCACCCATTTGTCCAGCAGCTATGGCAAGCGAGAGGGAGGGGAAGCGTTCGTAGTCAGGAAGGTCAAAAGTTAAAGCTTCACCTGGTCCAAAACGATAGGCATAACTGGGGGTGGTGAGACGATACGGGTAAGTGAGCGCATATTGAATCGGGATGCGCATGTCGGGGACTCCCAACTGCGCTTTAATTGCCCCGTCTTGGAATTGTACCATCGAATGTATTACAGACTCGGGGTGCACCAAAACCTCAATGCGTTCGTAAGGGATATTGAAGAGCCAATGCGCTTCGATGACCTCGAAGCCTTTGTTCATCATCGTAGCAGAATCTACCGAGATTTTAGCCCCCATACTCCATTTGGGATGTGCAATTGCATCGGCTGGGGTAATGGCAATCATTTGCTCTTCGGTATACATACGAAAAGGTCCTCCCGATGCGGTAAGGATCAGCTTCTCGGGCTCAACAAACTCGCCTGCCAGACATTGAAAGATGGCAGAATGCTCGGAATCTAAAGGGAGTAAAACAGCATTGTAGCGGGCTACGAGCGACGTTACTAAGTCCCCCGCTACGACCAAAGATTCTTTATTGGCTAGCGCAATACGCTTTCCCGCCTCTATGGCGCGTATCGTGGGCATTAACCCAGCGTAACCAACAATGGCAACGACAACCGTGTCAACTTTTTCCAGTTGTACGAGCTGGCATATCGAATCCGCTCCTGCATAAATCTCGATCCCAGTTCCAGCGAGCGCCTCGCATACATTTGTATAAAAGCCTTTTTCCCCGATTACCACATAACTGGGTTTGAAGCGGAGGGCTTGTTCCACCAATTTTTCCCACTGATGATTGGCCGTAAGTAGAACCACTTCAAAAAGCTCGGGATGTGCCGCAACTACTTCAAGACTTTGCTGCCCAATCGAGCCTGTAGCACCGAGTATAGCAAGATTCGTTCGTCTGACCATGATAGTCAATTAGAAGGCAATATAATCTTCAGCGTTTAACGGACGCCCATCATGCCAAAGCTCGAAGTGCAAGTGTGGTCCCGTTGTGAGCGTCCCAGTATTTCCCATGGTAGCCACGGCGTCTGCTCGATGCACAGGGTCACCCACCTTCTTCAGGAGTTGCTTATTGTGCTTGAAAATAGAAAGTAGCCCCGCGCCATGTTGAATAGCAATTACATAACCTTCCTCCGAGCTCCACATAGCTAAAACCACCGTGCCGTCTGCAACAGCACAAAGAGGCGTTTCGGGTTTAGATACAATATCTGTGGCGTAATGACGCGTAGCAGCATCAAAACCATTGCTTACCTGTCCGCGCACTGGGGGATAAAGATTCCGAAGAATGGCAGAAAGCTCATCTTTCCCCTTCCCAGGCGTCAGGCTTAACTTAAGATCCTGTTCCATATGCGCACGCAACAAAGAATCTTCGACCGAAGGGGTTAATCTGTCCTGACCATTTGTTACCGTTGTATCAGAAACGATGGTATAGCTTTCAGGCGCTTCACCACGGAAGATGGTACGTAAGTTAGACAGATAATTTGACCAGAGTTCTACTTCGCGATGCAACGAGTCGGCACGTATAGCATTGCCTACCACCTGCTGCGCTATGGAGGTGTTGGTCATACCTGGCATGAACTCGCGGATAGGCGTAAATGAAATCACCACCCAACTAAGAGCCAGTATTATAAGAAAAAAAGCACCTAGAGCCACCAAAATATTTAGACGCGAGAGGCGTATACCCCATTTCTCTTGAAACGTGTCAGCAGTGGAAATAACCAAGCGATATTCATTTCGCATGCGCTGCATAAACTTCCCGCTCTTTTGTCCTTTTGTCATAGCGTAAGAGAGTTAAAGGTGTTTATTTAGGCGTTCGGCAAACCGCGGATAGGAGCAACTCTTATCATGTATCGCCGCGTATTTTTCTCCGCGTATATTCCACATTTTAAGGGCGGTCTTTTGTGTTCTCACTGCCTACAGTTTGGAAATCAGTCACATTAAAAAAAGTACACTCGCACAGAATTCGGGAAACAGCGTCTAACACATCTATCTTTTGTTGATTAGAGAAAATAACAATAGTAACCGTCCTTCTGTTTCGTTTTTATTTGCTTTTTACACGGAGTAATTCTGGAGTTAACATCGTTTCAGGTACAAAAGGCTCAGAGAGCATCGGAGCACAAAGACCTTCTTCTAGGGGAAGGAAACGATAACCGAGTGCCGTCAAGTATTCCAAACATAGAGGAAGTGCATAACGCAAATTGCCTAGCGCCTTGTACGAATCGTGGAATACAACTATATCTCCGCCACGGACGTTAGCTAGCACCATTTCAGCACAGCGCACAGGACTGACCCACTTACTGTAGTCCATACTCAAAACGGACCAGAGTACCACCTTAAAATGAGGTTTGAGAGCACGATACTGCTTCGGAGTAAAACGCGCATAAGGGGGACGAAACAAGTCAGAACGCAATATGTCATTGGCCATGATAACGTCCTGATAATATTCGTCAGTAGAAATTCTGAAACCGCGCAGGTGGCTGTAAGTATGATTACCCACCGTGTGTCCTTCGCGGCGGATGCGTTCTAACAAGAGCGGGTAGCGTTCCGCATTCCTACCTAAGCAAAAGAATGTTGCACGAGCATTATAGCTAGCTAAAAGATCGAGCACCCAATCGGTCACGCCCTCCATCGGACCGTCATCAAAGGTGAGATAAACGGTACGCGGCGATTGCGCCACGTACCATGTTATATTCGTAAAAAGACGCGACAAGCCTCGCGGAGGACTCAAATTGATCATCACTAACTGTTCAGGATGCCTCCCAACTGTGCGTCTAGTTCATTTAACATTTCGCGACTTGCATAGCGTTGTGCTAAGCGCATTAGCTCTTGTAACAAGGCAGTGTTGATCGAAATTTCATTCTCACTATTACGGTAAGCCGTAGGCGAGAGATGCTGAATGAAACGGAGCGTACTCAAGCATTGCTGCACATATTCATTGAGTTTTGCATCGCCTTTTTCTTTTGCTCCGCTTCGGTAATATGCCTCAATAAGTGGTATCCACTTGTAGCTCCAACCAACGCGCGCGGGGGGTAATACATCGAAACAACGGTCAAGGATCTCCTCAGCGCGTTTCTTGTTACCCAGTTCTACAAAAGCCGTAGAGGCCGAAACAAAAGCGTCAATATAGTACTCTATCATGCGTTTGCAGGTCTCGTCCAGATATACGCGTTCATCTGCAATACTACGGAAATTATAGTCGTGCATAAGATATTGGTACATCTTAGCCGTGTCCACCATTTCGTGTTGTGTGGTATCTTGTTTCACAGGTAGTACTGCGGAGACAAGCCCCTCGTCTACAAAATATTTGTCCAATCCCCAGTACATGTCTTTCGGGAGCATAGGAGAGTAATAGAGTCCGCGCTTCCAATCATTGTTAGCAATGAGGGCATACATGGCAAAACCATTCTTGTAAAGAAGGTTAGAACCAGGATCTAAGTATACAGTATCGTACAATTGTGTAAGGTATTGCGGACTCACGTAACTCGCCACGGTAGCCGAATCTGCACGCACCCAAAGATTGGTAGTAGGAATAAAGGCTAATTTGTCTACACCAGCATAGGGCGACGGAATCTTGGTACGCGGGTCGGTACTCTGAATAAAGCGTATAGCATCACCTAGGTTCAAAGGCGTAGATAACCGATTCTGTACTAAAATAACGTCATTGTTCCCCTCAAGGTAGTCTTCCCGCTCCAGACCAAAAGGTAACCCGTCAGCCTCATAAGCTTTGCGGCGCATAACGTCGATATACCAATCGCCTCCTAAATACGTCAGATTGCATACACGCACATCCGAACGAAAACCTTCCACCTCCTGCGAATACCAAAGCGGGAAGGTGTCATTATCTGCGTAGGTAAATAGAATGCCATTATTAGATACCGAGCGCAGCATATTTCGTCCGAATTCTAGCGAAACGAAACGATGCGAACGGTCATGATCATCCCAGTTTTGCACGCCCATTAGAAGCGGAACGCCTAAGAAAGAGAGAAGTATAGCACTACTTGTCCCGATTTTCTCTTTCATGAAGCGAGCAAAGAAACGTGCCAAGGGTATTACTCCTAACCCCACCCAGATGGCAAAAGCATAAAAACTAGCCGCAAAAGAATAATCACGCTCACGCGGCTCGTAAGGCTTCTGGTTTAAGTAAACAACTATGGCTATGCCCGTTAGTACAAATAACGTGAGTACTACCCCCCAATTCTTCGTATCCTTATTGAACTGCGAGAATAAGCCCAAAAGCCCTAACAAGAGGGGAAGAAGAAAATATCTGTTATACGCTCTGTTACCGATATATGGGGCTGGCAGTTTATCTTGTGGTCCTAGACGTGCATCGTCTAGCAGCGGTATACCCGTTAGCCAGTTGCCGCGAAAGACGTCGTGACCGTACCCTTGATAGTCGTTCTGACGTCCGCTAAAATTCCACATAAAGTAACGCCAGTACATGTGCCCCAGCTGGTAGCGGAAAAAGAAGAGTAAATTCTCTCCAAAGGTTGGTTTGGCAATTACTTGTTCCTGTCCGCTGCGGTCGCGTGTGACAATGGGAGTCCCTTTTATATTTACCCAACTCTTGTAACCGCGGATATGCACAGGATCTCTACTCCACATGCGTGGAAATACTGTCTCAAAACGCGGGTCGTACTTGGGTTCGGTACGTTGGGTTACCACTTTGTAGCTATCGCCGCGGGGAGCATATACTTCAGTACCATCTACATAATCTTCTACAGGAGCATTGTAATACGCCCCAGTCAGTAGTGGGCGGTCTCCGTATTGCTCACGATTAAGGTAGGAGCGCAATGCAAACATATTGTCCACGCCGTTCTGATCTAGTGTAGGATTGGCGAGTGAGCGTACCACGATGAGTGTGTAACTCGAGTAGCCAAGAAGGAGCATGGCAAAGCAAATAAAGAGCAGATGTGCAGTGTAAGCACGACGCTTGTGCGAGAGTACAACCCCTAAGGCGAGCAATGCAGCCAAAAGTACAAAGAAGAAGATGGCACCAGACATGAATGGCAGTCCGAAACCGTTGACAAAAAGTAGCTCGAACCAAGAGGCTATGACTATCAAACCTTGGATTACACCGTAAAGCACTGCAAGAAGTAAAATGCCACTCAGAATAAGCGCTTTCAGTAGTCCCCACCATGAGAATGGGTATCGGCGGAAGTAATATACGAGACAAATGGCTGGAATGGCCAACAAGTTTAGTAGGTGTACACCTATTGAAAGTCCCATGAGGTAGGCTATGAGCACAATCCAGCGGCTTGCACGCGCCTGTTGAAACTCAGACTCCCATTTAAGAATAGCCCAAAAGACTACCGCAGTAAATAGCGAGGAGAGGGCATATACTTCACCTTCCACGGCTGAGAACCAGAATGTGTCACTAAATGTATAGCAAAGCGCTCCGATGGCACCTGCACCTATCACTTGCACTCGTTCCCAAACCGAAAGCGCACGTTCTTCTTTGCGAAGGATCAGCTTACGAGCTAAGTGCGCAATAGACCAGTACAAGAACATTATAGTAGCGCCACTAGCGAAGGCCGACATAGCATTCGCCATCACTCCTACATGTTCCACATCGGGCGCAAATAGGGCAAATAGGCGCACTAAAAGGAGAAAGAAGGGCGCTCCTGGGGGATGCCCTACAATGAGTTTGTAACCACAGGCGATAAACTCGCCACAGTCCCAGAAACTCGCAGTGGGTTCTAAAGTCAGCAGATACACTAAAGTAGCTACTAGAAAAATAACCCACCCTGCAATCAGATCGATCGCGCGATAACTAATCTTGTTCATTCAATGTGGATAGTAAAGGCTTCCAGCCAGAGATAACGTCTTCTACCGAACTACGTACTACGCCGAGCTTTTGTGCACAAAAACGCAACAACAGATCCATCTCATGTATAGTTGCTGCTAATGCTTCCAGCTCAATAGAGCCTCGATCGAGCTCATTTCCAAGATACTCAAGGCGCTGCAATGCTTGCGCAAAAGAGACTCCATTTGCAAACAGTGTCTCTACGCTTTCGCCGAGCGATTTCTCTCCCCCCATAACCTGCTTACCTAACAAATTCTTACAGAACAAAGGTAGCGTTTAATTAGATAAACAAGAACTTATATAAAAACGAATAATACGCTTTAGCATGGTTAGGTAGACCTAAATTCCAATGACTTGGTTAGCGACTGCGAAAATTCTTGGTAGAAAGCACTATTTCTGCATACTGTGTAACTATTTAGCGACAGTATAAATTTTTCTTTTTGACTATGGGGTTGGAGTTTTGCAAAAAGAATCTCGTCTCATTCTTCTCTGATCGTAACGCATAAAATCAGAGACACTCCAGAAATAAATATTAACTTTGCCGCAGAGTTGGGCGATAGGATGTCCAACATATTGGCAGGAGGTTTATAAGAATGAAAAAGGGAATTCACCCAGAAAATTACCGCTTGGTAGCATTCAAAGACATGTCTAATGACAAGGTCTTTATCACAAAATCAACAGTAAATACCCGCGAGACCATAGAAATAGACGGCGTAGTTTACCCGCTTTTCAAGATGGAAATTTCGAGTGCATCGCATCCGTTCTATACGGGTAAGATGAAGCTTGTAGATACCGCAGGACGCGTAGATAAGTTTATGAGTCGGTACGGTAATCGTAATCAGAAGAAGTAAAGAGTATTTTGGTTAAACAATCGCCCCACGAGCAATTTTGTTCGTGGGGTTTATTTTTCTCTGAATTGACGTATAAAGTGATAACGGAGGGTATTGAGCCCATTCGCAAACATATTGCTAATATTCAGGCAACAATAAAGGCGCAACTCACTAAGAGTTACGCCTTTTTCACGAATGCAATGTAGCTTACCACGTTAATTTGCGCGAGAGATACATTACTATACCCAGTACGATAAACAAGAAAATGCTACCAACTAATAATGGGAATGTATCCATCTGCAATATGAGGTAAAGGAATAAATAGAGTATAACCAAAATTCCTACACATACCATGGTAGCTTTTATACTGCGAACAAAGCTCCAGAAATAGACACCGATCATGCCAATAATTGCAAAACACGAGATTAGGTAAGCCCATCCGAAAGCCAGATACTCTGAAATAGAGAGCAATAAGGTGTAAAACAATAGGATGGCGCACCCTGCAAGCAAATAGCCAATCATCGGCATATTTGTCTTAGAAAGCGTATCAGTAAAGAAGAACGTGAGGAAGGTGAAAACGATGATCAGTATCGCATATTTCAACGAACGTTCGATGGCGCGATAATACACGTCGGTAAACTGCGTGCTAACTGAGAAATAACGTAGACTTGCCTCATCATAGTCATAATAGCGTCTGTCGCGCTCTTTAACCGTGACTTTTGAAAAAGTGGACGCACTCGAGAATAGAGTCCAGTGCGCCGTGGTAACACTATCCGAGATGGTACGCTCGTCGGGCAAGAAATCTCCTGAGAAGGAGGGGGAGGCATAGTGTAACTTGAGGTTGACATCCGTGGCGTCGGCTTGAACATAGAACAGCAAGTCTTTATGACCATTCAATTCATAAGAATAGGAGAACTTCCCCATCGAATCCAGTCGCAGATCTATTGGCGCTGAGAATGTTTTTCCGTCGTCAAAAAGTGAGGGAGCATTGGAGGCAGCAAGACGGTACTCTTTGCCACCCATCGTAACGACTAAGTTAGATTTCAACCCTAGCGGTTCGCGAATAGATGTAGAAATAACGCCTTT
>CAJPTS010000041.1 GCA_905373625.1 Bacteroidia bacterium | reverse complement strand
ATTCTAGTTCTGAACTACGGATTGTCGCAGCAGACTTATTACTTTTTGTTCGTGAAGAAGCTCTTTACTTCAGCGTTTTCAACCATTTCTTCTTTGAAGACAAATGCACCGGTTTTAGCCGAACGCTCCATCTTGATACACTTGGTCTTTGTACGTCCTTCCCCTTTTTGCAAGGAAGCCACTGCTTTCTTAGCCATTTCCTGTCTTTACTCCCACCTACTTGATTTCACGATGCACTGTGACACGCTTAAGGATCGGGTTAT
The DNA here is from genome assembly GCA_905373625.1 of Bacteroidia bacterium. Classification (GTDB taxonomy): domain Bacteria; phylum Bacteroidota; class Bacteroidia; order Bacteroidales; family CAJPTX01; genus Bacteroides_D. The sequence continues at coordinate 11,337 of CAJPTS010000041.1, read as the reverse complement.
ACTTCCGACGTTCTAAGCGATCTGGCGTGTTCTTTCTATTCTTTGTTGTAATGTAACGCGACGTACCAGGCATGCCCGATGCTTTATGCTCAGTGCATTCCAAGATTACTTGTACACGCGCTTCTTTTGACTTCTTTGCCATTTTATTCCTTCCCTCCTTCGCCTAGTCTAGTACTGTAACAAATAGCCCGCCTTCTTAGCTTTTAACAAGGTGGCTTGCAAACCGTTCTTTTCGATTTCACGTATACCCGCAGCCGAGATCTTCAAGCGTATCCAACGCTTTTCCTCTGGGAGGTAGAAACGCTTCATGCGTAAATTCGGTTCAAATGTACGACGTGTACGACGCTTAGAGTGAGATACGTTATTTCCGATCTGTACGCGACGCCCCGTGATCTGACATACTTTAGACATCCTACTTGTGCTTCTTTTACCAAAACTGCCACAAAGGTAATGTATTTTTACTAAACGGAAATTTAGGTTTGCGTTAACTCTCTAGATCGTCAAGATTGAGACAAGCGACAGGCACTCAAAGCTATTAGTTTTTAGCCTTGAAATTCCGCAGACGCAAGCTGTTAGTGACAACCATCAAGGAGCTGATAGACATGGCAATGACAGATATCATCGGATGCATCTTAAGCCCCAAGGGTACATAAAGTACTCCCGCCGCGATGGGGATGGCTAAAAAGTTGTATATGACAGCCCAAAAGAGATTCTGGCGTATGATGCGCATAGTAGCTTGACTGAGACGAATGATGGTAGGGATCGAGTACAAGTTCTGATTTACTAGAGTAAAGGTGGCACAGCTCTTTGAGATGTCATCGCCCGATGCCATGGCAAAGCTGACGTCTGCTGTTGTGATGGCAAGCGCATCATTCGTACCGTCACCCACGACGCCCACAATTGTCCTTTTGCCATTAACTTCCACTTCGCGCATCTCTTGTATTCGCGCTGCTTTATCAGCGGGTAGCAGCCCGCTAGCCATATTTGCTACCCCTACGCCCGATTCAATGGCAATTCGGGTCGTTGCTTGCAGATTGTCGCCCGAGAGAATGTGACATTGAATACCCATCTCTTGCAACTCTGTGATAGTATTACCTATGCCTTGGCGAATAGTATCTGTTAATGCTAAAGCGATAAGAATACGTCCTTCCTGCTGAAGGGTCACGAGCGTAAAACCTTCTTCAGACCAATCGCGCAGCCGATCATTTATGGGGAGCAAATTGACTTTTTTCTCTTTTGCAAAATCGAGATTCCCCAACGAGAATTCGTGCCCTTGGTACGAGCACACTATCCCCTTACCAGGTATAATGTGGTAGTCTTCTAATGCGAGCATCTCGCCCGTCCTTAGCCATGCCACGACGGCTTTAGCCAAAGCGTGCCCCGACCGCATCTCTAGTGTGTAAAGGAGATCTCGCACATACATTTTTTCTTCCTCGTCTACACACCAGTGGAATTTAACCACCGAGGGCTGCCCGTTAGTTAGCGTTCCCGTTTTATCAAAATAGATGTGTCGGAGTTCGCGTGCTATCTGCAATCCCTGTGCGTCCTTGACCAATACCAGTTCCTGTGCAGCGACGCCTATGGCAGATATTATCGCTGTGGGGGTGGCTAAGCCTAATGCACATGGGCAAGCAATAGAGAGTACCGAGGCAGCTGCAATGAGCCCCATACGCCAAGCATCTGGAGCACTAGATATCAAGCCCCAACCCAAAAAGGTAAGTAAAGCGATCCCGATAATTATCGGGACAAAGATGCTAGAGATCTTGTCTGCAAGGTTTTGGATTTGTGGCTTACTTGTCTGCGCTTCCTGCACCTGCGTGATCATTTGTCCGAGTTGCGAATCTGCCCCTACGTGTTCCGCACGGAGTTGTATAGAGCCATCATCTAAGAATGTACCCGCATATACCGTTGCGCCCGTGTTGCGATAAACGAGTTCGGACTCTCCTGTCATAGAGCTCTCGTTTATAGATCCACTACCTTCGATAATCACGCCATCCACGGGTAAACGCTCCCCGCTTTTAACCAGAAGCGTATCGCCCACCACGACATTATTCAGCAAATCCTCGACAAAAGTGCCATCACGCAAAACGACCACATGCTCTGGTTGTAATTTCATCAGAGCCGTAAGATTACTTGCTGCTTTAGATTTTGCGAGATCTTCCAGCCACTTCCCAAAAGAAATGATAGAGATGATCATGGCCGAGGAGTCAAAAAACAAGGGGTAGGGATTCGTAGAAGTCACCACAAGATTACTTACCATGCCAAAGAGGCTGTAAATGAATACCGTGTTCGAGCTCAAGAAGAGAAGCGTATCCATACTAAACTGACCATGCCTAAGCTGACGCAAAGCACGAACATGTATGGGTGCGCCTAACCAGTAGGTAACCAACGCCGAGAGAACGAATTGCGTTATAACACTCCAAAGTGCATGGTGGTCATACAGCATTACGCCCCACGCGGTAAAAGCTCCGAGCAGCCCTAGGAGGAAGATCGGTAAACGGCGCTTCGTTTGCTGTAACCTGTCTTGTGGCTGATAAAAGAGCGCCTCTTTCTCTTCTACCACCATGTCATAGCCTATTTTTTGCACCTCGCGCTGTATCTGAAGTGCGTTTACTACGCTGTCATCAAATTCAACTCTTAGGATATTGGTTGTAATATCTATATTCGCCGCTCGAACTCCCTTTACCTTGCTAAGCGTAGTCTCAATACGCGCCACACAAGCGGCACAACCGATACCTAAAACCTGATAGGTCTTCTTTAGAACTGCCATTTATGTTTGCTGTATAATCTATCTAAATAACGTATGAAAGAGAAAAATGTGCGGCGCGGAGCGGTTTGGATGGGAGGAATGAGTAGATTTTGTATACGCTAATTCCTGATTTATAAGCCTTTTTCTATTGCTTATGCCAGAGGCAGAGCAGGAAGCAAAACAAGGCTAAGCAGGGAGGTTGCTATGCCGAACGGTGTCGCAAAAAGACATTAGCGATAACGCACACGTAAAGTAGTAATACCAATATAGGTTACTCGTAACGTAGTGCATCTATAGGGTCTAGGCGTGCTGCTCTACTTGCAGGCAGGTATCCCGCCAAAATGCCCACTACGACGCAAAGCAAGAGACTTCCGATAGCCCATCCCCACGGGATGGTAAAACTAACCCCCATGGCAGCTGCAGCGCCGCGTCCTGCCAATATGCCGAGTAAAATCCCCACGAGACCGCCAAACACTGTAATCAAAATGGCTTCGAGGAGGAACTGACCACGAATCGTTGCCCGATAGGCGCCAATGGCTTTCCGTGTTCCAATCTCGCGCGTACGCTCAGTTACCGAAGCCAACATGATATTCATCAGCGCTATAGCTGAACCGACAAGGGTAATCAGACCGATGAGCACTGCTGCAATGCCGACCGAGGATAGACTCCCCAGAATCATTTTCGTAATCTCGTCGTTGGTCAGAATATTGAATGTATTGCGTTGTATTGGGCGCAAACCACGGGCACGCCGCATAATCATCTCAGCGTTTGAGCGAGCTTCGGAAAGTGTCATTTCTGCATAAGGGTTTACTATCACTTTGCAGTCAGCATCGGAGACCGAGAAACGCGTCAAACCTGTACGGATAGGCAAATAGACTTCTTCGTTGCGTGCACCACCAAAGGAGCTGGTTTTGTTTGCCAGTACCCCCACCACGGTAAATGGGATAGAGCCTAACATAATACGTTTCCCGATTGCATTCGTCTCTTTTTCAAAAAGCTGTTTGGCTAGGCTAGATCCTATAATGACAACGTCTGCAATAGCGTTCTGCTCAGCTTCGGAGAAGCCGCGTCCATGGGCAATCTGCGTATTACTTGTAGTGAGGTAATTAGCACTGATGCCCCAGATACTAAGCGAAGGACGGGACTTCTTATCTCTGTACTTCAGCTGAGTAGACGTTATCCAAGTTTCATAAGCCGCATTGCCCACCGATGCAAAGTCCTTGCAAAAACGTTCAGCCTGCCAACGCGAGATGTAGGAGTAATCCTCTCCGTTATCCATCGTGCGTCCGTTAATTCTGAGATTCGTAGCCCAACTGGTAATCTCGAAGGCAGCCCCTTGCTCACTTCCGATTTCGTTTTCTATAGTGTAACTCACGGCATTAATTACAGTAAGCATACCCATAAGCGCAAGCAGCCCGATGGAGATGATGAGCATGGTAAGAAAAGCGCGAACACGGCTTACCCATATTGCGGCAAGCGCTAAGCGTGCATTTTCAACACTGCGTGCAATTTTGCGTTTCCAGTACCCCATTCTAATATCCTTAATGTGCACCTACAAAATTAAGAATTGTGAGCAAAGTAAGCCAGAACTAAAGACAAAAGAGCAGAGACGAATGACGAGAGGAAAACACACGAAGCGTTTATTTCGTCTCCAGTAAAGAGTCTTGGGCTAAAGCTTTAACAGTTTCTCAAAACGCTCGGTGGAGACACTCTCCTCCAGCCAATTTCCTATATAACGAAGCTGCACGCGGTAAAAATAAATGCCACGACCGATGTTATTGCCCCATGCATCTTTTCCATCCCAGAAGTAAGGACCTAAACGAAAGGCGGGCGACGCTTCTGAGTAATGTAAACTGCGCACCAAGATACCATCGGGGGTATAGATCTGTATGGTAACCTCTACGGGTTGCCCAGGACGCGTGGAATCAAAGTAAAAGCTCGTGGTTTCTGTGAACGGGTTCGGATAATTTAGCAAATTAGATATCTGAGGTTTTCGGGCATCGCCTACTTCAAAAGAAAGAGTGCGTGACGAGGCATTATTGTAGACATCGTAGGCATCTACTCTCAGCGAGTATTTGCCTGGCGAGAGGTTAGAGAAATTGTAATGCACTTCGCCACTTTGGTAAGAGTCTTTATCTGCCGTGTAGAAATCGTTTAGTACAATACGTTCTTCTTTTCCGTTACCCGAGAGAGTGGCAAGCAAATCATGTCCTAATCCTGCGCCCGAGATGTTAATGCCACTGACATCGTGCAAACGGACAATGAGTGTAGAATTTGTACCCACAACGGCTTGCGGGCGTTGCGCATAACCGTGCCATGTAATCTCAATTTCGGGTCCATCTGTATCATTGGTGGCTTGTTTAGTACGCCCACCAACGATAAAATTATCATATCCTCCACTCGCAAGCGCATCGCCCGATGTGGCAAATAAAGAGATTAAACCAGTGCCATAATCTAGCTCGGCATCTGTTGGTAAGACAAAATCTACCTGCGCTTTTCCTTCCTTAACCGTCGCCTTACCGCGAAATAATGTATTCGTACGCTCTTGGTATTCAAAGACGCCGTCGCCGTCGTTATTGAGTGTTTTTACCTTCCGTTTAGGACCAAACAGTTGTAACGTCAGCTCGCCAGAGAAGGGTGAGGCGTCAGCATATTGTACCTCAACGCCTAAGGATACGTGCGCCCCAGCACGGATCGTATCATTCAAACCTTGTAATGCACCCCCATTCCATTGCACGACTTTTGCACTAGCCGAGAAATTGGGAAGAGGCAATGCGGGATTACCCAGTAAGAGATACTTGCTTCTATTTTCGCCACTTGGCGTTTTGTTCTTAGCTACCCTGAGTGCATCGCCCAAAGAGCGGTATTGCGTACTGGTAGAGCCTGGGAAGATCGCACGCAGTAAGTGGGAATTAAACACTTGGTTGGAGTAATTGAATGTAAGACGGCTGGCAGAGACAAGAGCAATACTCCCGCCCTGTGGCATGTACAACATACTCTGCCCGATTGGCGAATTAGAGTCTGCATTTCCAAAAAAGCATGAGGCAGCTACCATAATGGGCAGACGGCGTAAATTGCGCCACGCTATCGCGTCTTCAAAGGTGAAAAAGAATTCGTGTCCTAACCTTTGCGAACTCCCGTGCCCGATATAGTTCAGGAGGTATGCCCCCTTATTCATGGTCTGATTGAGCTCCTTATTTACCACAGAATAATGTGCTTTCCCCCACGAGTTATCTTGTTGGAAGGCGTCCACATAAAGTCTTTTTATGGTGATGTCCTTCCTGTCTTTTTCTATACGCACTGCCATGGAATCGCTTCCGCGCATATAAGCTCCCCGATCCTCGTCGTCCGCCAGCATAACGGCATGGGTCAACCATGCGCCCCAATTCGCAACAGTATGATAGGCTTGCTCGTGCCGAATTACTTGCACTGCTTGCTCTGTCTCTGAGACCGCATAACGTCCGATGCCTATGTCCAGCTCGCCGTGTTCGGCCGTCTCCGTGGGATCCAAAAAGCCATAAACGTCATCAGAGGCAAAAGAGAGATCATTATTAACCGAGTTCATGGACTGGTAGTTGGGCACAAGGTTCAGATCTTCGTGCCGTTTACGGAGATCATAAAACGGCTTACCAAACAACAAAAGGTGCTGATACGAACCACTCGCACCGCCACCTCGCCAGTACAGGAAACGAGAGAAATTCCTTATTGCAGTTGCATCGAAATTGCCCGAGGAAAACTCATTGTAAATTTGTTCTGTAGTGACCACAGCCACTTTTTTTACATGTGAAAGGGCTGAGTTTCTATAAATATCAGCTATAGCTTGTGCGTGCGACGTAAAACGCTCGTGCGCTACTATGAGTAACTCTGGAACGTCCATCCCATGAATATTCTGATTGGGAACAGCGCCATGCCACCGAACGCCTCGTACCGCACTGCGCGAGAAAAGAGCCAAGCGCGCGGGGGTATTCGCATTTACAGAAGCCTCGCTTAGCGTTGCATAACGAAATGCTTGGAAACGGTTCGTTACGTCCCAGAGTTCCAAGGCGTCAACATTGTATGCGGGGAAGGCAAAACCCTGACTACCATGAGCCATGACGTCGTGATCACTAAAGAAGAGAAGCTGCTCTACCTCACTAGGGAATTCCTGACGTGCATTAACCCAAAGCCTCGATAACCATCCTGTAGAAGAATAAGAGGGACGCTGATAGCGCAAATCTACATCGAGCGCTGAGGCAACAATGGGGAAGGCGAAGATTTGTTCAGCGGTTTTAGCTAAATCACTAGACGATGATGGGCACGGGGGCAGGCTAATCTCGCCTATCGTATTCCCTTGTGCCGACAGTGTAAACGCACTCGATAAGGGGGCATAAGCAGCAACGCGTGCGTAGATTTTTGCATTTGAGCCAACCATGCAGTCGCGAAGAGCGGTACGAAGCTTATGTTCCAAACGGAATTCAAACTGTAAACCGAAGAATTCGCGTCCCGAATAACGTAGATTGGTAGTCCGTCCGATGTAGCCCCACATGCCCATGTAGCCTGTTTGACGTTTTGCAGGCGGTGGTGTATTTTTTACTTGCAGCGCAACGGGTAGGCGCTCTGTAGTAACATAGTAATGCGAGATGGAATCATAATCATGCTCGTGGTAATCATACATTTCACTCGTCGCATTATACGTCCACCATTCAGCGCCGTCTAAGAAGACAAGCGCATAATCTCCTGCTTGTGGCTGTGCGTTCTGCGTCACCCACTCTATCGGGATGGGTTGGAGATCATCCACATTCGGGGTCGCGTTATCATAGGGCAGTTGAAAAGGCTCACCGCCCCATACAGACAGGTTTTCTGGATTGTCAAATCCACGCGATTTTAATTCGTCATATGTAATTTTGTACACCCCAGAGTGTCGTACGCTAATTTTCTGCCAATACCCCGTGGCAAGTTGAGACGATACTACTTGTGTATAATCACCTATAGTTGCCTGCCGAGTGCTTTTTTTTGATACGGTACGCTGCCGCGTCACAACGCTATAACGTTTAAGACCATGCAGTTCGCCATTCACAATCTTGAAGGCAGGGATAAGGGTACGTAATACTAAATCGCCTCGAGCATTAACGATCTCCGCTTCTGGAGCAAGCTCCTCTTTTAGCCAAGTGGGCAAATTGGTAACCGAGAATGGAAGCTTGGTATATTCCACTTGTTCAATACTGACCTCTGTTGTAGCACTCCCCCAAGCATACACACCGCGATGCACAATTAAGCCTTGTGGCGTCCGATCAGCACCCGAGAACTGATAGTCGCGCCCCAAGGAGTCTAGATTTACGTTGGGGGCAGAGTGTTCCCATTTCACCTCGTAACGAACGTGCTGAGCATAACTATACGTGGTAAGCAATGCACAAAGGGCTATAAGCCATACGTATTTCCCACCTCCTAACATTCTGGTCCTCTCTTCGTCATGTCCGTTTTACACCTAACAACAAAAGTAGGCATTGCGCAGCGCAAAAAAATTATAAACAGAATTGTAATTATCTAATGCATAAAGTGATAGCTATAGTCCGCCGTCAGTCCCGAGTCGGGGCGCGTGCGTTTATTTTAGGACTTCGCGCAAAGCGGCAGCAGTGTACCCGTCCATTTTAGCGACATCTTCGGGCGTCCCCTTTGCCACAAGCTCGCCACCGCGTTCGCCACTCTCCAACCCGATATCTATGACATAATCTGCCGAGCGGATCACATCTAGGTTGTGTTCAATTACTATAACCGTATTTCCGCGTTCTACCAACGCATTGAGCACGGCAAGCAGTTGTTTCACATCTTCGAAGTGAAGCCCCGTTGTCGGCTCATCAAAAATATAGACCGTTTTACCCGTGTCTCGTTTAGCAAGTTCGGCGGCGAGGCGCACGCGCTGATTTTCACCACCCGAGAGGGTGGCACACATCTGTCCCAGCTTGATGTAGCCCATTCCTACTTGGCGCAATGCGTTTAGTTTTCGTTCGAGCGCGGGCAAAGCATTGAAGAACTCATATGCTTGGTTAACCGTCATGTCAAGCACTTGGCGGATGTTTTTGCCTTTGTAGTGCACCGCGAGCGTCTCCCGATTATAGCGCTCTCCACCACAAACAGAGCACTTTACCTGCACGTCTGGCAAGAAATTCATCTCTATTAGCTCATACCCCGATCCCGAGCACTGCTCACAGCGCCCCCCCTGTACGTTAAAGGAAAAACGACGCGCAGTAAACCCACGGATCTTGGCATCTTGCGTAGCAGCGAACAAATTCCGGATGTCAGTAAATATGCCCGTATAAGTCGCGGGATTCGAGCGCGGATTCTTACTCAACGGACTTTGGTCTACCTGTATGACCTTATCTACGAATTCCAGCCCCTTAATGCTCGTATAAGCTAATGGGAGTTGCTTAGATTTGTATATAGCTTGGCTCAGTATGGGGTATAGTGTTGCATTAACCAGTGTAGACTTACCACTCCCCGAAACCCCCGTAACACAAATAAACGTGCCGAGCGGAAAATCTACATCGATGTTTTTGAGATTATGCCCTTTTGCGCCGCGGAGTTCGAGCCGTTTACCATTTCCTTCTCGCCTCTTCTTTGGCGTCTCTATCACATTTCGATGACTCAGATAGTCAGCCGTAATCCCCGAAGCTTTTGCAACCTCTTGGGGCGTACCCGCCGCCATAATTTGTCCTCCGTGACGCCCAGCACCTGGACCGAGATCTATTAGATAATCTGCGGCTCGCATCATCTCCTCGTCGTGCTCTACAACAATGATGGTATTCTCCTGCGAACGCAGAGTCTTTAATGCCTCAATGAGTGTGGTATTATCGCGCGGATGCAAACCAATGCTAGGCTCGTCTAAAATGTAAAGCACGTTAACAAGGTTCGTCCCGATCTGTGTAGCCAGACGTATACGCTGACTCTCGCCCCCCGACAACGAATTAGAAGCGCGACTTAACGAGAGGTAACCGAGACCAACCCGCAACAAGAAATAGACGCGCGAGCGGATCTCTTTCAGTATTTCTGTCGCAACCGTACGACGTGTACCATCCAACGCGTCCTCTACGCTTTCTAACCAAACGGCAAATTTATCTAATGGCAGAGCACAGACATCGGCTATAGTGGCATTGGCAATGCGAAAACAGAGGGCGATTTCATTCAGACGCGAACCTCCGCACGAGTAGCAAGGAGTACTGCCATACTCTTCATCAAACTTACGAGCGAGCGCACCATAGTCATCCTCTTTATTTGCCATATCTATCATGGGTAATAACCCCGACTCGCTCCCCAAAATCTGAGTGTCGGGCAGCGCTAAGAAATCGTCAATACTCTTTGTACTCTCCTCATCATGTGTACTGAAACGCCACCTCAAGTAAAAGTGCTCTAGGACACTCGGATATTTTTTTAGCAGTTTCTTGTCAAACGGTTCTGGCTGCCGCGAATAGAAAAAGCGCTCACGCAAATCTGCGGGCAGATCCTGCAAGGATCTATTTTCCTTCAGTCCGTGTCCGCTTAACCACCCCATTACCCAAATGAGTATGAGATTCGGTATGGAACCAGACACTCCGTAGAGGTTTGCAATGAGAATCTTTAGCGGAATATTGGCGTGAGAGTCGAAATATGCGCGAGACGGGATACCCATTAGTTCCCCTAGTCCATGGCATACAGGGCATGCTCCATATGAGGAATTAAAGGAGAAGGTATGCGGCTCGGGGTTCGGGAGGGCAAAGCCCGACTGGGGACAAAGCAGCGTGCGACTGTAGTAACGACTCACGTCCTCCTTGAGAGATACAATAAGTACCATGCCATTCCCGCGACGCAGAGCCTCACTTAAGGAGTTGCGCATGCGTTCATTGGTCATTTTGGGCACTTCGATTCGGTCTATGATGAGCTCAATGTCATGCGTAGCATATCGGTCGAGTTGCATATCGCGCTTCATCTCGATCACGTGCCCATCCACGCGAACGTAGAGATAGCCTCTCTGCATAAGCGTGGCAAAGAGTCGCTGGTAGTGCCCTTTACGTCCGCGCACAAGGGGGGCACAAATTGCCACCGTCTTCCCACCAAAATCTGACAGAATCAGTTGTTCTATCTCCTCGGTCGTATGGCTCTCTAAGGGTTGATGCGTAAAAGGCGAATATGCTGTCGAGACGCGCGAATATAACAGACGCAAGAAATCATAAATCTCAGTAATTGTGCCCACAGTAGAACGACTATTGCGCCCCGTGGTACGCTGTTCTATGGCTATTACGGGCGCTAAGCCGTCAATGTAATCAACGTCGGGACGCTCCAAATTCCCAAGGAATTGACGTGCGTAAGCATTTAACGTCTCCATATAGCGGCGTTGCCCCTCGGCGTAGATAACATCAAAGACTAATGACGACTTCCCACTACCACTCAGCCCCGTAACGACCGTGAGTGCATTGCGCGGGATGCTGACATTCACATTTTTAAGATTATGTACACGTGCTCCTTCGATGATTACGTGCGTCTGCGGTGTGATTTCGGTATTCGCCATTATCTAAATCCTCTGCCAAGAATTGTACAAAGGTACTTTTTTCCAAATGCTTGTAGGCGGCGTGTAGACT
>CAJPTS010000040.1 GCA_905373625.1 Bacteroidia bacterium | reverse complement strand
AGAGCATCAGCCTTCCAAGCTGAGGGTCGCGGGTTCGAGTCTCGTCTGCCGCTCGATGAAAGCCGATGTAGCTCAGGGGCAGAGCGCTTCCTTGGTAAGGAAGAGGTCATGAGTTCAATTCTCATCATCGGCTCGTGCATTTTGGGGTTTGGTCGGTGGGGAGTGATTAGTTATATAGGTAAACAGGCAAGGTAAATGGCAAAAGAAAAATTTGATAGATCCAAGCCTCACGTAAACATTGGTACGATCGGGCACGTGGATCATGGTAAGACTACTCTTACAGCTGCTATTACAAAAGTGTTGGCTGAAAAGGGATTGTCAGAAGTGCGTTCGTTCGATTCTATCGACAATGCGCCCGAGGAAAAAGAACGTGGTATTACAATTAATACCTCACACGTCGAATATCAGACAGCTAAACGTCACTATGCGCACGTTGACTGTCCTGGTCACGCTGACTATGTGAAAAACATGGTTACGGGGGCAGCGCAGATGGACGGCGCGATCATCGTAGTGGCTGCAACTGATGGTCCTATGCCTCAAACAAATGAGCATATCCTTTTGGCGCGTCAGGTGAATGTGCCACGTATCGTCGTCTTCATGAACAAGTGCGACCAAGTTAATGACCCAGAAATGTTAGACTTGGTTGAAATGGAGATTCGTGAAAAATTGAATTTCTACAACTTTGACGGTGACAACGCACCAGTTATTCGTGGCTCTGCATTAGGCGCATTGAATGGTGAACCACAATGGGTGGAAAAGGTGATGGAACTTATGAACGCTGTTGATGAGTACATCCCAATACCTCCTCGTGAAAATGAAAAACCGTTCCTAATGCCAGTAGAAGACGTATTCTCGATCACGGGTCGTGGTACAGTGGCTACAGGTCGTATTGAGACAGGTGTGGTGCATGTAAATGATGAGTTGGAAATCGTCGGTCTCGGTGCTGAGAAAAAGAAGACGGTTTGTACAGGGGTTGAAATGTTCCGCAAGATTCTTGACGAGGGCGAGGCTGGTGACAACGTTGGCTTGTTGTTGCGCGGTATCGATAAGGACGAGATCAAGCGTGGACAGGTGTTAGCAAAACCTGGTACAATTACGCCACATACCAAGTTTAAGGCCGAGGTCTATGTGTTGAAAAAAGAAGAAGGTGGTCGTCACACCCCATTCAGCAACAAGTATCGTCCGCAGTTCTATCTACGTACTCTCGACGTAACTGGTGAAATTACACTACCCGAAGGTACCGAAATGGTAATGCCTGGTGATAATGTAACTATCACAGTAGAGCTGATTTACCCTGTAGCTATTAACAAGGGTTTGCGTTTCGCAATCCGCGAAGGTGGACGTACGGTAGGTGCAGGACAGGTAATTGATATCTTAGAATAACATTTAGTTCTCTAAAAGAATAGAAAGGCGTGTAGAGGAGAGTGCAGATTTCTTCTCTGCCGCCTTTTTGAACGGGTGTAGCTCAGTTGGTAGAGCACTAGTCTCCAAAACTAGGTGTCGGGCGTTCGAGTCGCTCCTCCCGTGCCATATCGAGTGTTGAGATGAAATTATTGACATACTTCCGTGAAGTCTACGACGAGATGCTCCATAAGGTCAGCTGGCCTACGTGGAAAGAATTGCAATCAAGCGCATTGATAGTCATGATTGCTTCCCTATTGATTGCGGTTGTGATTTTTCTCATGGACTTCTCGTTCGAACATCTGATGGACTGGATCTATCGGATGCTCTACTAACCCAAGATATTGCATTAATATGTCGTCTGAACCGACTAAGGAGAGTCGTGGGAAAGAGGAAGCGCTCGTCTTGGGATGGTATGTGCTACGTGTGATTAGTGGTCACGAGAAGCGCGTGTGTCAGTATTTGGAAAATGAAGTTGCTCGACTTCATTACGAGGAGCTCATACCTCGAGTGTTGGTGCCAGTTGAGTATGTAGTTCAACAGCGAAACGGGAAGCGTATCAAGAAAGAAAAGGTGCTCTATTCGGGCTATGTCTTTGTTGAAGCGCTTATGGAAAAAGAGGTCGTACATCTCTTGCGTAATGCTCCAGACGTTCTAGGATTCTTGACCATGGAACGGAGGCGCGAAGGGATGGAAGAAAAGCCTGCTGCACTTCAGGAAGCTGAAGTAAAGCGTATGTTGCACAATGTCGACGAAATCGGTGACGATGAGGTGACGCTTGTACCTTACAAGGTCGGCGATGTTGTTAAAGTCATTGATGGTCCTTTTAATACATGCATCGGTACAGTTACTTCTGTAGATGAAACGCGTCATAGGTTGCAAGTAGAGGTTCGCATCTTCGAACGACTCATGCCGTTGGAATTGAGTTACAGTCAAGTGGACAAAGAAAAATAGAGATAAAATAAAGAGTTATGGCGAAAGAAGTAGCAGGGTATTTGAAGCTACAAGTTCCGGGGGGAGCGGCTAAGCCCGCGCCACCTATAGGTCCGGCTCTTGGTTCTCGTGGCGTAAATATTCAGGAATTCTGTAAGCAGTTTAATGCTAGAACGCAGGATCTTACAGGTAAGATCCTGCCCGTGGTGATTACTATCTATACTGATAAATCGTTTGATTTTATCGTAAAGAAACCACCAGTTGCAGCAGCGCTAAAGGAGGCTCTGAAACTAAAGTCAGGATCGGCTGCGCCCAATCGTACTAGAGTTGGGACGCTGACATGGGAACAGGTGCGCGAGATAGCTCAGGAGAAGATGCCCGATCTGAATTGCTTTACGATTGAGTCAGCTATGAGGCTAGTTGCTGGCACTGCGCGTAGTATGGGTATAGTTGTTAAGGGCGAGTTCCCCTCATCAGAGAAAGGAGCGTAACAAATGCGAGTATCTAAAAAGCGCAAGGAGGCTTTGGCAATGGTTGACCTGAAGCGTGCCTATAGTCTAACGGAAGCGATCGAGTTAGTCAAGAAGATGACTTACACCAAGTTTGACGCATCAGTAGATATAGACATGCGTTTGGGCGTTGATCCTCGTAAGGCTAATGAAGCCGTTCGCGGTGTGGTTTCGCTACCGCACGGTACTGGAAAAGCGGTACGCGTCTTGGCGCTTTGCTCTCCAGAACATGAGCAAGAAGCAAAAGACGCGGGTGCAGATTATGCTGGACTGGACGAGTTCATTGAGAAGATTAAAGGAGGCTGGCTCGAATTTGACGTGGTCATTGCTATGCCACAGTTGATGGGAAAAGTCGGTCAGATCGCGCGCATTCTTGGACCTCGAGGACTTATGCCTAACCCTAAGAGTGGTACAGTAACTCAAGAAATAGGGAAGGCTGTGGCTGAAGTAAAAAAAGGGAAGATTGATTTCCGTGTTGATAAGTTCGGTGTGATGCACGTGTCCTTAGGGCGCGTTTCATTTAGCGTTGAACAGTTAGTTGATAATGCTCGAGAGTTTATCGCTACGGTAAATCGCCTGAAACCCAATTCATTGAAAGGTACTTATGTGCGTAGTATCTATCTTTCCAGCACGATGAGTCCAGGTGTAAATGTTGATGTGCAAGCATTACGCGATACCACTCTCTAAATTGGAGGAGATCAGAGGATGACAAGAGAAGAGAAGCGTGTGATTGTAGATGCTTTGAAAGAGAATCTCGCAAATTTCCCTCATTTCTATATCGTAGAAATGAAAGGACTTAATGCAGAGAATACTTCAGCTCTGCGCCGCCAGTGTTTTGAAAAAGGCGTTGAGTTGGTTTTGGTGAAAAACACACTCTTCCGTATAGCATTGGAAGAAGTAAAAAATACGTACGTTGCAGACTTTACTCAGGTGTTGTCGGGCACGTCGGCAGTTTTCTTTTCCACGGTAGGCAACATACCTGCACGAGTTATAAAAGACTTCCGAAACGATGAGCGACCATTAACCTTAAAGGCTGCCTACGTAGAAGAATCTTTGTATGTTGGTGATAATCAACTGGGAACGCTGGCAACGTTGAAGAGCCGCGAAGAGTTGATCGCCGATATCGTTGCTATGTTGCAATCGCCTGCGCAGAATCTTATCTCTGCACTACAGTCGGGCGGCAGCTTGATCAGTGGCGTAGTAAAGACGCTGGAAGCGCGTTAAAGTGTTTTGTTTAAGTGGTTTTTATTTGTTGAATAGAGTTTAATAATCGAGTGAGATGGCCGATTTGAATAAATTAGCAGAAGAGTTGGTTAATTTGACAGTGAAAGACGCTGTAGAACTAGGCAAGATCCTGAAAGAACAATATGGCATTGAGCCAGCTGCTGCAGCTGTCGCTGTTGCTGCACCTGCCGCTGGAGGTGCTGCCGCAGCTGAAGAAAAGAATTCGTTTGACGTGATCTTAAAATCGCCAGGTGGTGCTAAATTGGCAATTGTCAAGTTAGTGAAAGACTTGGTAGGACTAGGACTCAAAGAAGCTAAAGAATTAGTAGATGCGGCACCTAAAGCTCTCAAGGAAGGTGTATCTAAGGAAGAAGCTGAATCTTTGAAAGCGCAATTAGAAGAAGCTGGTGCAGAGGTTGAGTTGAAGTAGGGGGTTTGGGCTCTGAATGACAGAAAGCCTGTTAAGGTCTTTCTTTTAGAAGAATACGCGGAGGTTTGCAGTCGCTTTTTAGCGATTGCAAACCTTGTGCGGTTTGAAGATAGGTTATTAAAAATAGAGTTGTAGAACACCAGATCCCTATGGCATCAGTACAAAATAAGAGAGTTAGTTTTGCGCGAGCTAGAGCGCAGTTCGAGTACCCCGATTTCTTGGAAGTCCAAGTAGATAGCTTCAGAGCCTTCTTTCGGCTTTGGACTACACCTGAAGAACGAAAGAATGAAGGACTCTATAAAGTCTTTGCTGAGACTTTCCCCATCAAAGATAGTCGGAATAGCTATACGCTCGAGTTCCTAGACTATTATATCGAGCCCTCTCGGTATTCTATCGAGGAGTGTATTGAGCGGGGGGCAACCTATGGTGTCTCATTAAAAGCAAAACTCCGCCTCAGTTGTAACGACGAGTCACATGTTGATTTCAAAGCGCTTACGCAGGATGTCTTCTTGGGCTCTATACCTGACATGACGCCGCGTGGTACATTTGTTATCAATGGGGCTGAACGTGTGGTTGTATCCCAGTTACATCGCTCACCAGGTGTCTTTTTTGCCCAGAGTGTCCACAATAATGGCACGAAGCTATATTCGGCGCGCATCATTCCATTTAAGGGATCGTGGATTGAATTTGCTACAGACATCAACAATGTGATGTATGCCTATATCGATCGACGTAAAAAGATGCCAGTTACTACTCTTTTGCGTGCCATCGGTTATAGCTCTGACAAAGATATATTAGATATATATGGACTGGCCGAAGAGGTCAAGGTCAACGAAAAGACCATTGAAAAGTATCGTGGACGTGTCTTAGCAGGACGACTTTCACAGGTGTGGCGCGAGGACTTCGTCGATGAGGATACGGGCGAATTGGTTATGATCGAACGTTACGACCCGCTTTTGGAGCGTGGCGTTGTACTCGATGACGACAGTATTAAGGTTATACTTGATAATAATATCACTCTCCTTACATTACAAAGTGATACTGTCGCTACCACCGAATATAAAATTATCTATGATACGTTGGAGAAAGATCCTACAAACGATACAAAAGAGGCTGTTACTTACATATACCGACTCTTGAGAAATTCCGAACCACCAGATGAACAGGTGGCGCACGAAGCTATTGAGAACTTGTTCTTCTCCAGCAAACGTTATGATTTGGGTAGTGTAGGTCGATTCAAAATTAACCGTAAACTACATCTTAATATCGATGAGAATGAACATGTACTCACAAATGAGGACATCGTTCAGATTATCAAATATCTTATCGAGCTCAAAAATGTTAAGGCTGACGTTGATGACATCGACCACTTGAGTAACAGACGCGTTCGTACAGTTGGTGAGCAGTTGGCGAGTTATTTTAATGTCGGGTTGCAACGTATGGCACGTACCATACGTGAGCGTATGAATGTCCGCGACAATGAGGTTTTTGGTCCTACTGATCTTATTAACTCTAAGACCTTAACCTCTGTAATTAACTCATTTTTCGGTACAAACCAGTTATCTCAGTTTATGGATCAGACTAATCCGTTGGCTGAAATGACTCACAAACGCCGCCTATCGGCATTAGGACCTGGGGGACTTTCAAGAGATCGAGCTGGTTTTGAGGTGCGAGATGTACATTACACACATTATGGACGTTTGTGTCCCATAGAAACTCCAGAAGGTCCTAATATCGGTCTTATCTCTTCACTTTGCGTTTTTGCACGTATCAATGCAATGGGCTTTATCGAAACGCCTTATCGTAAGGTGAGTGGTGGAAAAGTAGATTTCTCGCCTTCAGGAATCGTTTATTGCTCGGCAGAAGAAGAAGAAAAACAAATTATTGCACAGGCGAATGCCCCAATTGCAGATAATGACCACTTTAAGAACCCGAAGGTAAGGGCACGTCACGAGGGAGATTTCCCATTAGCAGATGCGGACAAGATTGCTCTCATGGACGTGGCGCCCAACCAAATTGCGTCTATTGCAGCATCTTTGATCCCCTTCTTAGAAAATGACGACGCGAACCGCGCTCTTATGGGATCGAACATGATGCGGCAGGCTGTACCGTTACTCGTACCCGAAGCGCCCATTGTAGGCACGGGGCTGGAAGGTATGGTTGTCCGCGATAGTCGTGTACAAGCGGTGGCGGAAGGAGATGGAGAGGTTGTATACGTAGACGCCGATAAGATAATTGTTAAGTACGAGCAGACAGAGGAAGAAGCTTTTGTTAGCTTCGATGGTCCTGAAAAAACATATATCTTACCTAAGTTCTTGAAAACTAATCAGAACACAAGTTTAACACTCCGCCCAATTGTCACGAAGGGGCAGAAGGTGAAAAAGGGCGACTTGTTATCTGATGGCTATGCTACTGATCACGGAGAATTGGCGCTCGGGCGTAACCTTTTGGTGGCCTTCATGCCTTGGAAAGGATACAACTTCGAGGACGCGATAGTGATTAATGAGCGTCTAGTGCGCGAAGATTATTTTACTTCGGTACACGTGGACGAATACATACTGGAAGTCCGTGATACTAAGCGAGGGCAAGAGGAATTAACCTCTGACATCCCAAATGTGAGCGAAGAAGCTACTAAGGAGCTTGACGAACACGGGATGATTCGTATTGGAGCGAGAGTTGTCCCAGGTGATATCCTGATAGGTAAAATTACGCCTAAAGGAGAGTCTGATCCGTCGGCAGAAGAGAAACTGCTCCGCGCCATATTTGGCGATAAGGCTGGCGACGTCAAGGACGCCTCTATGAAAGCGCCGCCCTCACTCTATGGGGTCGTAATTCGTAAACACCTCTTCTCGGGCGTTAATAAAGAGTCGCGCAATAACCGTAGTAGTAGCAAGGTTGATCTTGAAAAAGTGGAAAGTAACTTTAACAGAGATATTTCCAAGATCCGGGATCTCCTTGTAGAAAAGCTTGCAGAAAAGCTGAGTGGCAAAGTCTCACAAGGCGTATCGAACTACACGGGCGAGGTGAAAATTGCGAAAGGACAAAAGTTCGTCGCGAAGAACTTGCAAATGCTAGACTTCCTTGAGGTCGATCCCTTCCGTTGGGTGGCTGACAAGGCGCTGAGCGATCTCGTGGTTAAGCTGATTATGAACTACGTCCGTAAGTATCGGGAGTTCGATGCTGAGCGTCAGCGTCGTATTGCAAAGATCCAGATCGGGGATGAAATGCCTGCGGGGATCTTGCAAATGGCGAAGGTCTATATCGCAAAGAAGCGTAAGATTCGCGTCGGAGATAAGATGGCAGGACGACACGGAAATAAGGGGATTGTTGCAAAGATCGTTCACGATTCTGATATGCCCTTCTTGCCAGATGGGACTCCCATGGATATAGTCTTAAACCCCTTGGGGGTGCCTTCGCGTATGAATCTCGGACAGATTTATGAAACCATCTTGGGCTGGGCTGGACGTAAGCTCGATCTCAAGTTTGCTACTCCTGTATTTGACGGTGCAACACTTGACGATATCACTGAATACACGGAGAAGGCGGGCTTACCACGCTTCGGCAAAATCCAGCTCCGAGACGGTGGTACGGGTGAACTCTTTGATCAGCCTGCAACCGTCGGCGTTATCTACATGCTCAAGCTCGGACACATGGTAGATGATAAGATGCATGCGCGTTCCATCGGCCCTTATTCGCTTATAACACAGCAACCGCTCGGAGGAAAAGCACAGTTCGGGGGACAGCGTTTCGGAGAAATGGAAGTCTGGGCGCTTGAAGCCTTTGGGGCTGCCCATATTCTTCAAGAAATCTTGACTGTTAAATCCGACGACGTGGAAGGACGTGCGCGAACCTATGAAGCGATTGTGAAAGGTGAATTAATGCCTACGCCTGGAATCCCCGAATCGCTTAATGTGCTTCTGCATGAGTTAAGGGGACTAGGGCTGAATATTAAGTTTGATTAGCGGGCGCCTATTAATAAAGAGATTCATGGCTTATCGGAAAGAAAATAAGGAGTCGGCTCAATTTACGAGCATTACTATAAGTTTGGCTGCGCCCAATGAAATCTTGGAACGTTCCAGTGGAGAAGTGGTGCGCCCAGAAACGATAAACTACAGGACATACAAACCTGAGCGCGATGGTTTGTTTTGCGAAAAGATTTTCGGCCCTGTTAAGGATTTCGAGTGTCACTGTGGGAAGTATAAACGTGTTCGTTATAAAGGAATTGTTTGCGACCGTTGTGGTGTAGAGGTGACCGAAAAGAAGGTGCGACGCGAACGCACAGGGCATATAGAGTTGGTAGTGCCTGTGGCGCATATATGGTATTTCCGCTCGTTGCCCAACAAAATAGGGCATTTGCTGGGGTTGCCTAGCAAGAAACTCGAGATGGTTATTTACTACGAGCGTTACGTCGTATTGCAGCCTGGGAAAACCGCGCATAAACGTATGGATCTCCTAACGGAGGAGGAATATATCGAAGCGCTTAAAGTAACTCCAAACAATGCGTCGTTAGCTGATGACGATCCCGACAAATTTGTAGCGGTAATGGGGGCGGGGGCGCTTGAGAAGTTGTTGGCGGATCTAGATTTAGATGAGCTGAGTAGCTCGTTGCGGGACAAAGTGGAACATGAAACCTCGCAGCAACGAAAGAATGAAGCACTAAAACGCTTACAGGTGGTAGAAGCATTTAGAGAATCTAAAGGGATTAATAAACCTGAGTGGATGATCTTGCGCATCATTCCTGTTATTCCGCCTGAATTGCGACCACTAGTCCCGTTAGATGGTGGGCGTTTCGCAACGTCTGATTTGAATGATTTGTATCGTCGTGTCATCATACGGAACAATCGTCTGAAGAAGCTCTTGGAGATCAAGGCGCCTGATGTAATTCTCCGAAATGAGAAACGTATGTTACAGGAGGCGGTAGATTCACTCTTCGATAATACGAGGCGAGCCAATACGGTTCGTACAGATGGGAATCGTGCGTTGAAGTCGCTGAGTGATAGCTTGAAAGGCAAGCGTGGGCGTTTCCGTCAGAATTTGCTAGGGAAACGCGTAGATTACTCCGCACGTTCGGTAATTGTAGTCGGTCCAGAATTGAAGATGCACGAATGCGGGCTTCCGAAAGATATGGCGGCGGAATTATATAAGCCGTTTATTATTCGGAAACTTATGGATCGGGGGGTTGTAAAAACAGTGAAATCGGCACGTAAGATAGTTGATCGCCGTGATCCTGTAATTTGGGACATCCTCGAAAATGAGCTCAAGGGGCATCCCGTTCTTTTGAACCGTGCTCCTACATTGCACCGTCTCGGGATTCAAGCATTCCAGCCGAAACTCATAGAGGGCAAAGCTATTCAGTTGCACCCGCTCGCTTGTACTGCATTTAATGCCGATTTTGACGGTGATCAAATGGCAGTACATTTACCATTGAGTAATGCGGCGATCGTGGAAGCGCAGCTCCTCATGCTCGGATCTCATAACATCCTGAATCCCGCAAATGGGCGACCTATTACTGTGCCTTCGCAAGACATGGTCTTGGGACTTTATTATATGACAAAGCCGCGGGATAATGCGAAAGGTGCGGGACGTATTTTCTACGGAGCTGAGGAAGCTATCATAGCTTATAATGAGAAAGCTGTAGATCTCCACGCTAAGGTTAAAGTCTTGTACGAAGGAAAGCTAATCGATACCACTGTAGGACGAATTCTTTTTAATCTGCGCGTTCCAAAGGAACTTGGCTATATCAATATCCTGCTTACAAAAGGATCGTTGCGAGGCTTGATCGGCGACGTACTGAAGCATACGGGGATTGCACGTACTGCTCAGTTCCTCGATGATATTAAGGAACTCGGTTACCGTATGGCGTTCCAAGGTGGTTTGTCATTTAATCTTGATGACGTTATCATCCCTGCTAATAAACAAAAGATTGTAGAATCTGGTTATGCGCGCGTGGATGAAATAACCAATAACTATACCTTAGGGTTAGTTACAAACCAAGAGCGTTACAACCAAGTGGTTGACGCATGGAAAAATGTGGTGACAGAGGTCACGGATTCTCTCATGAAGGAGTTGAAGAGCGATAACCAAGGCTTCAATTCTGTCTATATGATGTTGGACTCTGGGGCGCGTGGTTCGAAAGACCAGATCCGTCAGCTCGGCGGTATGCGTGGTCTGATGGCTAAACCACAAAAGTCGGGGGCTAGCGACAATGATGTCATAGAAAACCCTATTCTTGCTAATTTCAAGGAGGGGCTCTCGGTGCTTGAGTTCTTTATTTCTACACACGGGGCACGTAAGGGATTGGCTGATACTGCATTGAAAACGGCAGATGCTGGATACCTGACCCGTAGGTTGGTAGATGTGTCGCAGGATGTCATTATTACAGAAGAAGATTGTGGTACACTCCGCGGTTTAATGACATTATACCAGAAAAAGAACGAACAGACCGAGGCGGAAGCACAAAAAGAATTCGCTGAAAAGCTACTTGGTCGTGTTTGCGTGGATGATATACGTGACCCAAAGAGTGGCGACGTAATTATTCCAGCGGGAACTGAGCTTACTGAACAAGTCTGCGATCTGATTAACGAACATAAAGTGCGACAAGTGGAGATCCGCTCCGTGCTTACGTGCGAATCTCAGTTCGGTGTATGTGCTAAGTGTTACGGACGTAACCTTGCCACGGCACAGATGGTACAGAAGGGGGAAGCAGTTGGTATTATTGCCGCACAATCTATTGGCGAACCTGGTACTCAGCTTACACTCCGAACCTTCCATACTGGTGGTACGTCATCAGGAGCATCGGCAACCTCGTCAATCAGAGTACAGCACAAAGGAAAATTGGTCTTTGATGATCTTAAGGTAATTCATGGAGCAAAACGTGATAACGAGAAGTGTGATGTTGTGGTAGGACGTATGGTTACAGTTCGTCTAGAAGATCAAGAAACGGGCGAAGCGTTGGAATCTTACGATGTTCCCTACGGCGCATTGCTCTATGTGAAAGAGGATGCAATTGTAGAAGCGGGAACGCTTGTTTGTTCGTGGGATACATGGAACAACCCCGTGGTGACCGAAGTCGGAGGTAAAGTAGAATTTGACGCTCTCATCCGCGATATTACCTATCGGGAAGAGGCGGATGCGCAAACAGGACA
>CAJPTS010000039.1 GCA_905373625.1 Bacteroidia bacterium | reverse complement strand
TAGTATAATCATCTAGAGTCTGTGTCTTGATTCTGGATGCAAATCTAAGAGTAGGAGGGGGGGCGCAACGCCCAGTCGTTGCGGGACATCGAAAATGAGCACCTTGCGTTCTTTCCTTGCTTCGCACAAGGAAAGGTTAATTCGACTATGCAAAACGTATTGATTTATAACAGTTTCAAGGCGTTTCTGGTAATATTTTAGGTACGAGATTCCGTGTGCGAAATACAACGCAAGGCGAAAATTATCTGAGTTTTACTTTGAACTTGGTACTTCGTATCTACTTCTAGCTTTTTACTTGCACTTTGGGTAGGCTTTTACTTTTTTAATTCTGGCTTACCTTTCGTATTTGATTTCTGTTGTACTTTTGACGATAAGATGCGTACAAGTATGACAATAGAAGAAACACAAGCGGAGATCCTCTCCGAATTCGAATACCTCGAGGACTGGCTCGATAAGTACCAGCAACTCATTGATATGGGACAAACACTCCCCGAGGGCGACGAGCAGTTGAAACAAGATAAAAACCTGATTAGAGGCTGCCAGAGTCGAGTCTGGATAGATTGTAGTAAGGAGGGGAACGTCCTTCACTTTCGGGCGGATAGTGACGCCGTAATTACAAAGGGTATAGTGTCATTACTGCTGCGTATCTATGACGGGCATACGCCAAAAGAGATTTTGGATACAGATCTCTACGTGCTCGATAAAATCGGCTTACACGAACACCTCTCA
This sequence comes from Bacteroidia bacterium, assembly GCA_905373625.1. Lineage (GTDB taxonomy): Bacteria > Bacteroidota > Bacteroidia > Bacteroidales > CAJPTX01 > Bacteroides_D. Next base: position 11,703 of record CAJPTS010000039.1, on the reverse strand, counting down.
CCTACACGTGCTAACGGATTAGTGGCTATGGTGGAGCAGATACGAGACTATGCACGGCATAACCTCTAGATATGAACCGTGATGCGAGAGATCTTTGATATAGAGTGTGATCTGGTGCAGGTACTCAAGACGGTTTACGATCCTGAAATCCCCTGCAATATTTACGACCTCGGACTGATTTATGCCGTTGAGGTGACTGATGAGCGCGAGGTGATGATTGTTATGACGCTCACGGCGCCAGGGTGTCCTGTGGCTGAAGACCTTATGAACGAAGTAAAGGATGCCGTTGCTGCCATTGATGGGGTAGAAAAAGTCTCTGTCGAGCTAGTTTTTGACCCTCCGTGGACGCAAGAGCGCATGAGCGAGGAGGCGAAGCTCGAACTCGGGATGCTCTAAATTCTCATGCCGACGTTGGGCTGATATATTCCCACATCACAGAGTTTTTTTACGCCCAAGAATACATGTTCCCTTTTGCGCGTTTACGCGAATTAGCCTCTGCGGCTGGTTTGGATGCTGTTGGGGTCTCTAGGGCAGTTCCTGTTACAGAGGGACAAGCGCATTATTTGGAATGGTTGGCAAAAGGCTATCATGGCGAGATGCATTACTTGGAGCGCAACCTCGAAAAACGCTTTGATCCTACTTTACTTGTGCCTGGCGCCCAGTCCATTGTCTCGGTTTTGTTATCCTACAAATTTGAAGGAGAAGGCGTCTGGTCTGTAGAACCCAAGGTATCGCGCTATGCGATATTACGCGACTATCATAACATACTCAAAGAGCGTCTTTATCATTTACTTGAACTCCTGCGCACAACCTGTGGTAACGTACACGGGCGCGCTTTTGTAGATTCTGCCCCCTTTTTAGATCGCTACTGGGCAATGCGCAGCGGACTAGGCTGGATCGGGCAGCATTCGTTACTCATCTCCCCGCAGTTAGGCTCTTTTACTTTTATTGGCGCCCTTGTGGTAGATATAGATTTGGAAGCTACTGAGGTGTCTGTGCGCAATCGGTGTGGTAATTGTAATCGGTGTGTAGAGGCATGCCCTACAGGTGCTCTCATGGGAAGGGGACAAATGGACGCTCGGAAGTGTATCGCCTACCTGACCATAGAAAAGAAGTCGCCTCTTACTGAGGAAGAACAAGCCTCGCTAAGCGGTTGGGCGTACGGTTGTGATATTTGTCAGGAGGTGTGTCCTTGGAATCAGCGTGCAGCGCGTACACGTTTGGCAAACGAGGTAATCGTATCGCGCTCGTTGCTTAATGATTTCGCCGTTGGCATAAGATCTCTCCCGTCTGAAAGTCCGATGACACGTGCAAGTGCTGCACGTTTACGCGCGCTTCTGGTCGATAAGAAGAGCTCCGACGCCTAATTTTTTTGTAATCCCTTTCCTCGGGATGTCTCAAAGAGGTTAAACCATGTCTACGCCTCGGGCATGACGTAGAATCTCGTAAAAAATCTCATGACTGCGGCGTTCATCTTCACCCTCTTCTTCTATGCTACAAAGAAGATAACGGTGACGTGTTTGTTTTTCTATCGCCTCAAAGAGCATACGAGCTAGGTTAGCCGAGCGCTCGGCAGACCAATCCGTGAAGGTGCAAGAGAAGTGCAGTATCACTGTGCTCGGGAGTGGCGCACGCGCCAGAATCTCGGCAATGCTCTTTTCATCGTCTTCAAAGGTCACCGTATCTAGGTTGCTATGCGTCTCTGTTAGGAGTTTTTTGCCGAGCTCTCTAAGCGCTTGTGAGACCGCGATTCCCCAATAGTGTACATTCTTTTGTTCGGTAGCAAGCCGACGAAATAATCCCAGAGCGCCTGTTATGTTGTTCCCCACCTCTAGGAATAGTATCGGTCGTGCCTCATCCTCCTTGGCGTCTATTGCATTACGAAGTGCGTCATAGTGCTTCATACTTCGTTCGTAATAGGACGGTAAATAGAGATACGCCCATAGCCACGCTTGTTCCTGCGGCGTGATTTGTGTCGGTAGGCTTTCGCCGAGTACAAGTTCTATATCTTGATCTAGTTGCGAGCGTCCGTAACACAACAAATTGTCTGTAAAGTCTTCGCCTAGTGCATTGAGCGTTTTTCCCATACGCTGGTCGTTGGGGCGCTGTATCTCGCTGAGAACTATATGCTCGTAAGCCAAAAAGAGTGAAGCATCAAAGGGGAGCGACATCTTTTTTGCACTTCGGGCTGGCGAGGGACTAAAGTGCCACTGCCCAGATAGAAAAGCTTGCGGTTCTATCTCTCGGAAAGCGCCTATTGTTTTACAGTACCGAATGAGTTTGTAAAACGTGTAGTCTTCTGAAAGCAGCGCGGCATTTCCTATTAACACCAAGTGTTCTCGTGCGCGCGTCATCGCCACATTTAGCTTCCGATCAATGTATGATCCCGTCTCGTTGGTTGTACTGCTGGCTAAAAAGTTAAGCTGATAGGGTGTCTGCGCGGTAAAACCGTATAAAATCACCTTTCGCTCACTACCTTGGTAACGTTCCACGGTGTCTATCGCGATCTCGTCTCCCCCCTCTATTTTGCGCAATCGAATTGCGGCGCGAATTGCCGCGATTTGGACTCGATAGGGTACTATGATACCTAAATCGCTTTTTGCGCTAAATTCTTCCCCTTGTAGCGCGAAATACTCTATAAAGTCCTCTATGAGTTGAGCAATGAAATTTGCCTCTATCAAATTGATGTTTTCATTCTCTGGGTGTTGCAGAGTTTTATTTTTGTAGCTAAGGAAGAGTAACCGCCCAGAGTGTAGGTATTGTAAATTAGCATTTGCGCTCTCGGGTAGTGTCGTGCGACGGGTAGTCTGATGTGACAAGCCGCGTGTAAGTAGCCTCCCTTGGTAAAAGTTGTAGTTTATAAAAGCGGCAATAGATTCGTGCATCCGTGCTTGTTTGGTGAGAAAATGCGTGACAGACGGATCGTGCCGATAAGCCAGATAGAAGCGTTCAAAAAAGGAGTTCTTGCAACTCGTGAGTCCGATAGCCTGTAGCGCCTCGTCGTCTATGAGCGCCGCTTCGTCTGATTGCTGCGCAATGGCGGGTAACTGTTTGTGATCCCCGATCAGTATAAAGCGTCCTATGGGAGCGAACCCGAGGTTAGAGTTGGCACAAAGTAAGGGGAGAAGCTGAGGTTCTAATAGTTGAGAGGCTTCGTCTATTATGGCGAGCGAGAATTGTTTGACGCGGAGGAGTTGTAGCTGTGCGGCAAGTATGGTACAGTTCCCACAAAATACGCGTGTAGAGGCGAGTATATCTTGTATAGCAACAGCGTTATTACAGTGCTTGATCTTTTCTTCTAGCAAGTAGGGGTAATATTCGGGGGCTGCTGAGAGGTGAGTACCTAGGTGAATGAAGTCTATACCGTCTGCCACAAGCTTACTACAGATCTCGTTCACTGCACGGTTGGTAAATGCAGATAATAGCACATTGTTCTCGGGAGTGCGCAATTCCTCGCGCAGGATGTTCATCAGCACATAGGAGGTTTTTCCTGTCCCTGGAGGACCTAGAATGAGGAATAGATCTCGTGCTTGTTTAGCACGTAACACTAGCTGTTGGTGTTCGCCATAATCGCCTACCACTTTTTGCGAGTCATCTATGCGTGGTGGGCGTTGCATGAGGAGGAGCTGTTGGCGTTCTTCGGGACAGCGTAGAAATGCATAGAGTCCTTGATATTGTGTATTGTAGGACGATTCGTTGATGTCGTTTTCAATTATCCAGCGATAGTTCCCGTCGGGTGTCTCAAAGGCTAAAGCACTAGACTGACTGTGGTTCAGGAGTACTACAACGGCAGAGTCGGTTAGCTCTGTAATCTTCCCTTTGAAAATAATACTACTGCGTACGTCGGGTAGAGCCGTTACCGCGCAGGGATAAATCACCACGATGTCGCCAACACGGAAGTTACAGCTGGTGGTCAGCATATTATCGTCCGCGGCGTGGAATTCTAGCCTTCGGTATTTTCCTACCTCGTCGGGTATGAGTATGAGGTTCAGATTGCTTAGTATATTCCCTTTTTGTTTTCGCTCGGCATAGGTGTTTAGCCATTTGCTGGCAAAGCCGAAACTCATATTGCGTGCACTGCCAATTTTGGTGAGCGCCTGCTCCTGCTGTATACTCTGCGAGAAGCGAAGAAAGTACCGCAGCGCCAATTTATTTTGTGGGTGGAAGGACGCCAAGAAATTGCGCAGGTGGGGTTCTGTATATTGTGTCCAGAGGGTATTGTGAGTGCCAGTGGTATTAAAATCGTTAGGCTTGAGGCGGGTCAAGATGTTAAAGCCGCTGCTACGGTACTGCTCTTCGTACCATACAATCTCGTTGCGAAGTTCGATGGCACGATAAAGGAGCTCTGGGGCGCGTCCGACACTCTTGAGCGGTTCGGGGTATTTCGAGTAGAGCAGGAAGGTCTCCATTTTGTTGTTGGAGACGTGGAAAGCGTAATGTAATACGGCCTGATAGAGCAATATTTGCACATAGTGCGATTCTAGTTGTTGCCTTGGTCGCACGTCCGTTTCATTATAAAAACTCGCCTTCCCCGATTTTTGCTCTATAAGCAAGTTGCAGTCGCGTTGGAGTAAGTCCATACGTCCTTCTATTCCTAATACTTGCCCGTAAAAGGAGGGTTCCAGTAGTAACTCGTCCCGTTTGTAAAGATGTGAACTTTCGGGGAGCGTCGTATTTATGGTCTCCTCTATGTACACTGACTGTTGTCGTGCTTCGCGTTCCACCGCCTCAAGGTTCATGGTGGAGTCTATGCTCACGAGGGCATGTTTGCGTACGTGCGAGAGTAGAACTTCTTCTATATCAAACTGTTTGTGGTGAACGTGCAGATCTAGTAATTCGCCCGCGAGGTTTCCTAGCTCTATCTGCCAACTAATGGGGTGTGGTTGCAGTTTGCTGAGCAGGTAGGAGTAAGCACTAGTCCCCTCAGGACGGAAGCACGCGGCGATACTCGAGATGTTGATCAGATAATCGGGCTCGTAGATCAGAAGTTCGGGGTAGATATTATCCGCAGTGCCATGCGGGTGTACCACGTGGATCTGACTCCCGCAGTGTAGATATTTTGTAAAATTATCCCAGCGTCCGAGAGCTCCTAGAGGCTGTTCGTAGACGTTGATCCGAACAGGAGTATCTGTGACTACGTCGCTACCATAAATGTATTGCTTATCGAAATGGGAGACGTCTACGCGTATGACATTACTTGAGATAGGGGTTAGGGTAGCCAAATTGACCTCTTTGGGTAATAAGGCGCGGAGTGATGCGGGGAGGGCGCATCCAGGATATAAGTAGTGCAGTAGTAGCGATACGGCGTAGAGATCGAGAGCAAGAGTTTGTGGGGATAGCTGTTCTGTACTGTGCCCTGCGTTTTTTAAGCGTACGCGCGAGGAGTGGAGTAGTTTGGCGGCTTTGTAGGGGATCTTGTATTCGGCTATGAGGTACTTCAGTTGCGGATAAGCTCCTGGGAATGAGATCTTCTTCCCCTCTAGTTTCTCGTTAAGCGCCCGTCGGAATACGAGTGCTAGCGTTTCGTATTGCTTCTCAAACGTTTCGTGTTCAAAAGCGTACGCCAACTGTTGGAAAAACTCATTGCCGAGAGTAGAATACATGCCACCAAAACCGTTTGTGAGCTAGCCTATAGGTACAGTTCTCCTTTTGAAAATAGGATAGCGTGTCCTGCCATACATATACGTTCGTCTTCCATCGCGCAGTACAAGACACCACCACGAGGCGATGCCTGATAGGCTATCCAATCTTTCTTTTGAACTCTCTCATTCCCGAGGTTGCGTGCACGAAATACTGCTTGTGGTGTAACGCCGAGAGCATTTACTAATTCCTGTGTTATGGTAACGGAAGTGAGCTTGTAGGCTGGGAAATCTATAGTAAAAAGGTCGCCATTGCGCTGTACGGTCAGCATTCCGCTCCTAGTGGCAAAAGTCACATCATGTTCTTCGGAATAGAACGTAAGTACGACAAAAGCCGTGGCAAGCGTAGCATGACCACAGAGGTCAATCTCGCCACCAGGCGTGAACCAACGAAGATGATAGGCATTTGACTCTTTAACAAGGAAGGCCGTCTCGGAAAGATTATTTTCGGTAGCAATATTTTGTAGGGTCGCGTCAGGAAGCCACTCGTCTAAAATACAGACCGCCGCGGGGTTACCCGAGAATAGATGATCTGTAAAAGCATCTACCACGTACTGCTTAATAGGTTGTGTAGCCATTATCTTAAAAATTTCCCCAAGAGCTCTATGTGTTCAGTGGGTGTAGCCCAACTGGTCGCAAAGCGAGTCAAGAAGACGTGATCGGCAGTTTCCTCCCAGATTTCAAATGCCACATTCTTTTCCAACTGGGCAACTTGCTGTGCGGTGAGGAGTGGGAACTGCTGGTTGGTAGGCGAGTCTATGTAAAAGGATATGCTGTGTGCTGCGAACAAAGCCTTCAGTTGCATGGCGCATGCCACGGCGTGCTGGCTGATGCGAAAGTAGAGATCGTCGGTGAAAAGCGTATCGAACTGAATTCCTAAGAGTCGTCCCTTGGCTAGTAGGGCGCCGTGTTGTTTTACGATCGAAAAGAAATGTTGAGGTGCATTGCCTTGTGGAAAGACTACAGCCTCGCCACATAGAGCTCCGACCTTTGTCCCGCCAATGGAAAACACGTCGCATAACTGAGCTAATTCGCCTAATGTAAGGTCTGCCGTGGGGGCACTGAGCCCATACCCTAGCCGTGCGCCATCTACGAAGAGTGGAAGGTCGTACGTCTTGCACACAGAGTGTAGAGCGGTGAGCTCCTCCTTCGTGTAAATCGTGCCCCATTCGGTTGGGTAGGAGATATAGACCATACCTGGAATGGCCATATGCGACCAAGTGTCGTCTTGGTAAAAGCGCGTGAGGTACTCCGTGAGTGTTTGAGCCGTGAGCTTGCCTTGTTGCTCTGGCAGGCAGATGACTTTATGACCACAGAGCTCTATAGCGCCAGCCTCGTGCACGGCAATATGCCCCGAGGTAACACTGATTACTGCCGCGTAATGGGGGAGTAGGGCATCTATTACGGTCAGATTGGTTTGTGTGCCGCCCACTAAAAAGAACACGCTCGCATTGGGGCACTGTGTGGCTTCCCGAATCTTAGCTTTTGCTGAAGTGCAAAAGGCGTCCTCGCCATAACCAGGCTCTTGTTCGTAATTTGACTCTGTGAGTCTGCGCAAGATCTCGGGGTGCGCGCCTTCGCTATAATCGCAAGTGAATCGTATCATTTTCTCCTCCGTTAGGTAAATGTACAAAATATTTGGTGTAGCTATGAAAATTGTGCTACGTTATGTTTTTTCCTTGATCTGGAAGATCAATTTGAGGGAGGGAAAGGTAACCTATACACCGTCTGGTTGGCGAATTTTGAAATACTTTTGGTGTAGGTTTACGAAGCAATAAATCAAATTATCTCTAAATTATTTGTATATACCGAGTAAAGAGAACAATTTACAGGCGGGGGCTGTTACATTTGTTGTCTTATAACCTAAACGAGAGGAAAGAAATGGGAGAGGTAGCACAATATGTGGGCGAAGATCTACAGCTTATGCAGGCGGCTAAGGATGCCACAATAGCGCATGGCGAGAAAATAGAAGAGATCCGTCTTTTTGCACGCAATGCAGGTATACGAAAGATCGGGATCGCGCATTGTGCTGCGTTGGCGCGTGAAGCAGCGATCGTAGCCGAGCGGCTCAGCGATGAGTTCGAGGTCATGGCCGTGGGATGCAAGGTGTCTAAGCTCCCCCTCGCACAAATCTTACAAGACGACTCGCAGGGGTTGGCATGTAATCCCATAGGGCAAGTACAGGAACTAGAGCACTGGGGCAGCGAGTTTAATATTGTGATAGGGCTTTGTCTCGGGCATGATATGTTGTTCAACAAATACAGTAAGGTTCCGACCACGACGCTCGTGGTCAAAGATCGTGCGCATAAACATAACCCGATGGCGTCAATAGTACCACCCGCAAAGCCCGCTGAAGAGCCTACTGCGCAAGAGAAGTAAGCGAAAAGCAGAGCGCCCTGCGGGTGCAAGTTAAGAGTGCGTTTTTGGGCTTTTGTAGAGGGGGGGGCAACGCCTGAAAATCATTATAAATCAATGCGTTTGTAGGAGCGAGGCGCGCCCTTCTTCAGAGACGAAAGACGAGAGACGAATGACGAAATAAACGCTTTATGTGTACTTAGTACCTAAATTGAACCTTGTACCTAAAAAAACGGGCACGACCCGAAAGTCATGCCCGTTGTATTTATTGGCGGTGCGCCGCTACTTTGCGGAGGATTATTGTTTTACAACCCTATACGTCTTCACCGCACCATTTTCAGCAGTGAGACGCAAGATGTAGAGACCTGATGCCAATTCGGTTGTAGTGATTACCGTTTTTGTATCTTCCAATACACCAGACAGTAGTACAACTCCTTGCGCATTCAACAACGTGTAAGTCCCCTTTAATTCACCACTTACTATTCGTAGCTGACTATCGAACGGATTCGGAGCGACTACGATGTTGGCAAATACAGCGTCTTCTACAGCAGTCGGTTTTGTTACCTTCACTTTGCACGTTGCTTTCAACTCTCCATGCTTTGCAGTAGCAGCTACAGTAGCCGTAATAGTAGCCTCGCCTACTGTAACACTTTCAATCTTCAGCGCATCGTTGTCTACGATTTTTACTGTACCCTCTGCACTGCTAGCGAGCGTTACCTTTTCACTGTCTTCGAGACCTATTTTCTGAAGTTCGAGTACTAGCTGTTTACCCTCTTCAAGCGATATTTCGGCATCTTTAAATTTTATTTCTGCTTTCTTCCTTACAGTTACCTCGCAGGTTTTCGTGAAGCCTCCATCTTTTGTCTTAACCGTAATCACAGCAACTCCTTCCGCCTTTGCAGTTACTAAGCCGTTCTGATCTACGTCGGCAAAGTCTGGTTTATCGCTAGACCACTCAAGGTCTTTATTGGTAGCATTACCTGGTTGTACTTCAGCTATAAGCTGGAAGGTTGCTCCCATTTCAAGATCTTTTTTCTCGGGGGTGAGAGTAACTCCTGTAACAGCGATCATCCCAATTTCTACATTTTGCGCAATTGCTCCATGCTCGTCAACCACAGCCATTTTAGCAGCATCGAAGTAAGCTCCTTGAGGTTTTAGAATATTACAATGCACAAAAGTTAGCGATTTGACGTTCTCTATCGTTTTTGCTTTCACAATCGCATCCTTTATCACAAGCTCGTTACCATCCCCATCATAACTCTTTTCAACTTCAAGAGTACAATTGCGGATTGTGCCATAGAAGATGGGGTCAAAGCCCGTTAAGATCAACTTATCTGTAGTAGAACTCCCCGAGATCTCGCCTTCAGCATATATCGCTCTCGTTGTATTTACTAAGGTTTTTATTGTATTTGTTCCATGCAAATCTATAGATATCGGTACATCACAGCCAATTCCGTAAAAGTAGTCTGGCGATTCTATCTGTACATTTTCCAGCTTCACAACAGGCTTATCTTCTACGATGGTTACTGACACATTACCACTTTTTAATGCATTGGCTGTAGTTAAGACATTCTGGATAGTAGAGATATTTGTGCTAGTCACTAAGTTGCCCGCTATCCATACTTGGTACGATTGTTCATCCTCGCTTAGATCTTCACGAATTTTCCAGTGCTTAGTGTCAATGAGTTTTGTTCGTGCAGTTGTAGCCTCGCCTTTTTTATACTTCATCTTATAAGCTTCGAGTTCCATTCCATCGCAGATATCCGCTTGTTCAGCCCAACCTTGTAAGCTTTTCGAATAATTCTCCATGCTTATACCACTGTAATCCAACCCCAGATAAGCGCACTTTTTTAATTTCCACTTCCCTAAGTTTTGGTCGAATGCAGTACAATTACTAAACATCCATCGCATATTCGTTACATTGCTAACATCCCAATTGCTTAGATCGGAATTAAACTCCTTACAGCCCCAAAACATATACTCCATATACTGTACCTTATCAACTTTCCAGTTACTGAGATCTGAGGTAAACGATTTACAGTTAGCAAACATCCCCGCCATACTCAATGCGCTACTTACATCCCACGTACTTAGGTCAGAAGTAAAAGATTCGCAATTCCTGAATAAATAAGACATATGCCGCACTTTACCGACTTTCCATCCACTCAAGTCAGATTGGAATTTGATACAACCGTTCAACATAGAATTCATGTTGTCAATCTCGTGATCTAGATCCCATTTGCTGAGATCCGAAGTAAAGTCTCTACAGTCAGAGAACATGGCATTCATCTCCTTTACGTGACTCATATCCCACTTACTTACGTCAGTCGTAAAAGAGACACAACTATCAAACATGAAAGCTGTACTCGTTAGATTTTCCAATTTGGGAGCGTCCAATGTTGCTGCAGCCTTTAAGTTGATACAACAGCTAAAGGCACAATCCATGGTAGTCCAAGCGACGTCACCAAATTGTATCAACTCGATAAGTGCAGTTGTACTCCCCTCTTTAGGCATGCTATAAATCTGTCCCATTTTGATATACTTAACACCCTCTGGTCCAGCCTCTACAATCAGCTCGCCAGACGCTGTAGGAGTATATTTAAATGGATTCTTCTCCGAATCTACGGTAACCGTTTCGTTTTTCAACACGGTGTTATCGCTAGCTTTCTTAATCACTAGTTTGTACGTGCCCACAATCGGGATTTTAAGTTCCTTGCCAGTCTCGCCTTTCCACTTTGTAATGAAAGGTTTATTCTCAGCAAAACTTGCACTCGAGATCCACAACGCGGCAATAAGCGTTCCTAGAAATAATACTACTTTTCTCATCATAATACCTATTTTTAATACGGCAAAGATATACAAAAAAACGTTAATAAAAACAGTATTTTTACCTATAGGAGGGCGTTGCATATTTCGCTTTTACCTCCCTATCCTCGTTTTTAAGCGTTTTTTTTGCGCTTTAACGAGTCATTTTTCCGCAAAATATGCCTTTGTGACCTCCCTAAGGAGGTTTATTTCTGCCTCTTTTTACCTTATTTGCACCATTTCTACACATTAGGGCTAAATGCTTGTGTCCATTTCTTAAGTTACAGCATCTACGAGGGTATATTTCTTTTTGCCTACTTTTTTATCTGATTTATAGCAATCAGTTAGTATAATTCATCGAATTAAATAAATTTTACCGTGCAATAGCCTCATTCTATAGATCTGTTCTTTGATACTAAAATTTTTAGTAAAGCGCTCCCATCGAGATAGGAATGATACAAATTGTTTGATAGAAATAGTATAACTTAGTCGTGTATATAGACATTAACCAATAAAAAGTGAACAAATGAAACGAGTTTGTCTATTAGTTCTGTTGTTGTGTGTAGCGGCTCAATTATATGCACAGCAACCTGTTCGTTTCGGTGATCGCGAGGTTTATCTTGAGACGAACGTCCGAACAGCAGTGCGCGGACAAAGAACATCCAGCCTAGAACTTGGCGTACCAACGGGCGAAAAGCTCAACGTCTTAGTTCAGTTTGAGGAGGGGAGAATTCCCTACTCTGTTTTAAAGCAGAAAGGGGTAGAGCTTGGAGATTACTTAGGCGCAAATGCGTACTACGCAAAGGTGACTCCAGGTAGCCGTCCGAGTGATTTTATAGGTACTGGGCTTCGTGCTGTGGTACCCATTCGCGGTGAGTGGAAGGTTGTAAATGGGCTTTTGCAA
>CAJPTS010000038.1 GCA_905373625.1 Bacteroidia bacterium | reverse complement strand
CTGCAATTTCTAAGATTTCGGGCGATTATGCTTTGTACTCAAAAACGTTGTATTCTGATGTAAACAAGTTTTGTCTCGACGCAGCATCGCATCCTAAATGTCTTGGGCTGACTGAAAATGAATTGAAGATGGATGTAGCTACGGCTAAGGAGACAAAGGTGAATGGAAAATCTGTCTATGTGCCGAAAACCAGCAGTGATGCAATACGTTTCGAAAAAGGACAATTTCCAGCACCTCGTTGGTATAGAGAGCATGATAGTTATCAAAAAAGGAGAGATGCACAAGGAGCTAATACTAAGGATAAGCCCTTTGAAGTTGCTAACGTAGCAGATTGGATTATTGCTGTTGACAAACCTGATGAACTACAATATGTAAAACAAACAGCCGACCTCGATTTTGCAGCATACGGTGAAGTGTTTACGCATCCTGGCAAAGCTAGTGGCAAAGAGTTCCACTACGACGGTGGCGGATATAAAATTTCGGGCTTTGAGTACAATGCTACGACCGATGGTTATATCGCACTCTTTGGTGCTTCTACAAGCATCCGTAATGTGGTGCTTGAGGGAGCTAAGATGAAGCTGAACACAAAGAATAGTCCCGATTTTGCGTGTCTTGCACTGGCTTCGAATATACTCTCGAATTGTACATTGAACAACTGCGAACTGATAGTCAATGCAGAAGCAAAAACCGTGTCCAATACGCGCGTAGCTTTGGTTACAAATTTCTTGAATGATGGAGGAAAGTGTACAGATGTTACGGTAAACAACTCCAAATTAACGTTGACGGGCGATAACTTTGGCGGACATATTGCTGGAGGTATTGCAGAATTATTCAAGAATACGACGATCCGCGGCTTAATAATTAACAATGTAGAGATTAGTTACAATGGAACTACTACGATTGGCGGTAATATAGGTGGTCTTGTTGCCAGTGTTGCTCGATCTGGTTGCTCTATTGCGAAGAGCGGCGTATCGGGCTCTATAAAAATGACTAAGCAAGCAAAACAGTATAGGGTTGGAGGTTTTGTAGCTCGAGTTGCAGAGGATGTAACTATCGAGAAGTGTTACTCCAAGGTGGATCTCGATGTTGATCAAGTGGAAAGCTTAGGCGGTTTTGTAGGCTCTGCGGATGCCAATACCTATAAAATCGAGAATTGTTATGTCGATGCCCAAAAATTAGCCAGTGCAGGTGGTACACTTGCTTGTTTTGCAGGTTATACGTCAGTTGACGATACGCGTGTCGGTTTAGAAAATTGCTATGCACGTATTGCGGACTTCAGTTTTTCATCGTCCGAATCTACCAATGTTCGTCCTTTTGCAGCTTATCCAGCATCGGTTACTCAGGCTTCGGATCTGGGCGATTTTGTAAAGAATTGTTACTACGATGTAAAAGCAGGTTATCCTAGCCAAGATAAATACAAAGCTCTCAAAGCAGCGTGGAACAATACTATGAACAAGGAGAACTCCTTTAATGAATGGGATTTTGAAGATACGTGGATCATAGAAGATGGTGCTCCTTCGCCAAGGTTACAGTGGGAACAATTAATACCTTGGAAGCCCGCAGGCGATGGTAGCAAAGAGAATCCGTATCTCATTGCTACGCTTGATAACTTACGTTGGCTAAGTCAAAACGAAGACGTTTGGAATCAAGGGCTTTATTTTAAGCAAACGGCAGACATTGATGCTACACCTTCGAAGACGTGGAATAAGAAAGGCGATGTCTATCAGGGTTTCCGCCCCATTGGTAAAAATGGAAAAGACTTTTGTGGATCGTATGACGGAGGTAACAGGGTTATTAGAAACCTCTACATCGCTTATGATAGAGAATATGTTGGTTTCTTAGGGAAAGTTCGGGAGAATACCGCAGGCGATGTCGCAAGTTTGAAAAATATCCGTCTGGAAAATGTTAAGGTTAAAGCGGGTAATGGTGCAAAATTTATAGGCGCTTTTTGTGGTGCTACTGTAGCAGATCAAGCGCAATTTCAAGATTGTCACGTAACAATAGATTCTGTCGTTGCATTAGGTCCTAGTGTTGCCGATATTGGAGGCTTTATTGGTGTAGTAAACTATTCGGTAACTTTCCAAAGACTTTCCGCAGTGGCTGTGAGCGACAAGAGTGTAGTTCTTGCAAAAAAAGGAACTGTAGGTGGCTTTGCAGGCTTTATGGGCTCGTACAATGGGACAATGCAAAAGCTCTATACCGATCTTAATGTCGTAGAGGCCGAAGGTGGTTCTATAGACAATATAGGAGGCTTTACTGGCCTACTAGATGGTGGCAATAGTACTGCAATAGAAAATGCGTATAGTCTCGGTAATGTTAATTTCCGCAATGCTGCGACTGTAGGAAGTTTCGTTGCGAAAATGGATGGTTCAGGCACAATTCGAACCTGCTATGCAGTGGGTAAAGTGCAGAATATTAGCAGTGAGCCTGCCGTATTAAAGCCCGACGCTGGTTTCGGGGGTGTGTTTGTAAGCGGTTCGCTCACCAATAACTACTATCTCAACAAACAGGGCGAAATTGCTATTACGAGTCCAGGTTTTGACGGAACTGGCAAGTGCAAAGGGTTGGATAAAGCCAAAATGCAGAGTGGTAACAAAGATGATATGGAGGGCTTCAGCACCATAGACTGGAAATTTGAAGCAGGTAAGTATCCCGAACTCATAGGACTCGAAGCACCTAAGAAAGGCGTTGTTACTCTAACAATCAATGGTGCAGATAAGGGCACAATCTCCGTAACACAAGGCTCAACGCCTGTTGTAAGTGGTACTGAGTACATGGTAGGTACCGAGCTTACCATTACGGCTACGCCTTCCGATGCAGAGCAACATGAGGCAAAGGTTACTGTAAATGGTTCTTCGCTTGCACTTTCGAGTGGTACGGCTACTTATAAAGTGGTAGAGGGTAATAATGCAATAGTAATAACTATAAGCGAGAAGAATACGAATCCAGAGCCCAAGCCCAATCCTGGTGCAGTAGAAGACGCTGTATTTGCTAGCGTGGTAGTAGCTCCGAATCCGTTTGGTGCAGAACTACACATCATGAACAACGAGACTGTTGAAGGACGTTATGAGCTACTGACCATTCAGGGTTTAGTGGTACGCGCAGGTGTACTAGAAACGAACACCATGATAGAGACCTCCGATTTGACTTCGGGTATCTATTTCGTACGTTTCATGGCTACGAACGGTGCTACGAAAGTCGTTAAGGTTGTAAAGCAGTAAGCAATAGGTTGCTCAACGAGCATCTAATCTAAAGGACGAGGCAGACCGCGTAATGCAGTCTGCCTCTTTTTGTTTGCTGTAAGGAGTTTGTTGATTTTTCAACCATAACGAACTACGTGCGTATCTTTGCACGACTAGAGAGCACCAAGATGACTATAAGCGAAGCTGCGGCGAAGATTGCCGCTTTAGTGGTAGAGTTAAATCAATACAACGACGCCTATTACAATAAGAATAAATCTCTTGTATCAGACCTAGAGTATGATCTCAAGAAGAAGGAGCTGGAAGCACTTGAGGCGTTGTATCCATCTTTGATTCGCGGAGATTCTCCAACACAAAAGGTCGGTGAAGATCGCGATGATTTCTTCTTGAAAGTACACCACGAAATTCCCATGCTCTCTTTAGATAACACCTATTCCTACGAAGAAGTGCGCGAATTTGATAAGCGGCTACATGAGGCGTTAGGAGAAAGTGTAACTTATGTATGCGAATTGAAATACGACGGTATGGCCATCGCCTTACATTACGAAAAGGGGCAGCTAATTTATGCATCTACGCGTGGGGACGGAGTCGTGGGCGATAATGTAACAAGCAACATACTACAAATAGAGGGTATTCCCCACAGTCTACCGAATATAGATTTTGACTTTGAGGTGCGGGGCGAAGTTTATATGCTCAACTCCTATTTCGAAGAACAGGCACGCGACCCGGAGAATAAAAATAGGCTTAAAACCCCACGCAATGCTACGTCGGGTACTGTAAAGACTCATGACCCGAATAAGGTCGCAGAACGACGTTTGCAGTGCGCTCTTTACCAATATTATGGCAAAGAGTTAGCGCCCGATCATTGGAGTACGATAGAGACCATTCGGCAATGGGGCTTCCCTATTGGAGAGTTGCGCAAGCAGTGTGCTGGTATAGACGAAGTGTTGGAAACCATAGCGGCTTGGCAAACAGCCCGTACTGTTTTGGATTATGACACAGATGGGGTGGTAGTAAAAGTTGATAACCTCGCAGTTCGTAATCGTTTGGGCGCGACTTCGCATTCCCCGCGTTGGGCTATTGCTTACAAATATCCGCCAGAACAAAAGGAGACTCGTCTGAATAGAGTAGAATTTCAAGTTGGTCGTACTGGAGTGGTTACTCCTGTAGCTGTTTTTGATACGATCAAGCTCAATCATGCCGATATACAGAAAGCCACCCTGCATAATGCAGACCAATTGCGTCGTCTCGATTTGCACGAACATGATACCATACTGATCGAGCGTGCGGGCGAGGTTATCCCCAAAGTAGTGGGAGTAAACAAAGAGAAACGCACCGCGGGCGCTACGCCCATAGAGTACCCAGCTCTGTGTCCGTGTTGTGGTACACCCTTGCAACGCGAGGAAGGACAGAGCTATTTTATTTGCTCGAATCACGAAGGCTGTATAGACCAAAAGATAGCGCGTACCATTCATTTTGCCTCTCGCAATGCGTTAGATATTCGTTCCCTGGGCGATAAACGTATAGAAGAATGGTATCGCAATGGTTTGATAAAAGAAACGCTAGACTTGTATTCTTTAACCTCCGAGCAATTGCAGGAATATGTGAAAGCATATACGCTGAAGGATAAAATCAAACACAACCTATTTGGAGAAAAGATTACTAAAAGCATGCAGCAACGACTTGATGCATATAGACAATCTAACGATCAACTACTCGATAAGATCCATCTTTCGGTTAATCGCCCAGTCGAGACGCTGCTCTTCGGTTTAGGGATACCTAATTTAGGCGAAGTTCAGTCGGAGGTACTACTTGAGCACTTCGGATCGTTAGAAGCTGTAGCGCAGGCTACCGTTGAAGAGATGAGTAATGTACCGAATGTAGGGCGTGTAATGGCAGAAGCTGTCTGGAATTATTTCCGCCTAGAGCAAAATAAAGGACTTTTAGACCGACTCGCGGCAATAGGTTTTGATCTCCAGTATCGGTCGCAACATCGTTTTTCAGATAGCCTTGTTGGAGAATCGGTCGTAATAACAGGCAAGCTTTTTATGGGGAGTCGTCCTGAAGTTGCTAAGCGCGTCAAAGCTATGGGCGCAATAGTACAAAGTGCTGTGAATAAACAGACTACAATTTTGATTGTGGGAGTGCGGCCCAACGCTAAAAAACTCAAAATGGCGCATGAGTATGCTGTGCGTATTCTTACAGAAGAAGAATTCAATGATTTGTTGAATCAATAATAGCGTACCAGAATGTTGGCGGGAATTAAAAGATGGTGGAGTAAAAAGCTCTTGCAACACATTAAGCAGAAGGGGCGCGGGGTGCGCACTTTGCGAAGATTAGCTTCGTACGACTCCTTTCTGTTCTTATTTGATGCTGAAGATCAGAAGGCGACCGAGCAAATTTACCGTTTCTCGCAAGAACTTCTTCGTCTCGGAAAAGAGGTGCAGATCTGCACTTATTCCGATGCTAAGCAACGCCCTTTCCATTTGCAAGACCTGCGCAATACCACTATTCTCTGTCCCGAAGATTTGAACTGGTATGAGCGACCCGTCTCTGAGCGTTTTCTTACAATTACGCATACCCCTTTTGATCTCCTATTAGACTTAACGCATGCCCCTGCTATGCCCCTTCTTTGGCTTTTTGTGTCTTCGCAGGCAAGCATTAAGGTGGGGTTTGCGGCGCAGGCATCTCTACGGGAATATGATCTTTTGATCGCCGCAGGAGAACGCTCTTCTACGCGCGAGCGATTAGAATTATTGCAACAATATTTGGGCGATGGAATACAAGAATAGCAAGAGCGCGCATTTAACGAGTGGATTAGGTGTCGCCTTCCTCAGAGACGAGAGACAAAAGACTAGAGACGAGAGACGAAAATAGACGCTTGCGTGTACTTCGTACATCGTACTTTGAACCTAAAAAAACGGACACCACCATTGATCGGGATACTTTATGCCCGAAATGATGAATAATCTGTGTCGCAGCATGTTTTTTATTTTGGACACGTGAGGTTACTGAGACTCAACGACTTTACCAAACAGAATATGCTACTTTTTTTAATTGAATTTTAGGTAGTTAATTATTTGCGAAAGTTGAGTTATTAAATGTGGAGCGCACATTTTCTCCGTTTTTTGGCGTTTCGCTACTTTTGCAATAATGAAGCGTGGGGGAGGTATATTAGTAGCGATTCTTTTTTCGCTGCTCTGGAGCATGTGCTTATTGCCGCAGTGCGCAAGGCGCGTTGCACTCAGTGGCGGTGCTCGAGATACAGTAGCGCCTTACATCGTACGCACTATTCCGCCTTCGGGTACTACAGATTTCAATGGTAAGCGTGTTCGTATCACGTTCAACGAATATGTAACACTCAAAGATGTGCAGAAGGAGGTTTATTTCTCCCCTCCCTTCCGCTGGCCATATGCCACTACACTGCAAGGACGCACGTTAGTCTTTGAGATCGCAGATACGCTACAACCCGATGTCACTTATCGCCTCAATTTGGGGAATGCTGTCCGAGATCTTACAGAGAATAATCCCTTCCGCGACGCCCGCTATCATTTTGCAACGGGCTCTCATCTAGACTCGGCGTTCTTTGTAGGGCGAGTACGCGATGCGCTTTTACACACTCCCGTGCGAGGTGTAAAGATCATGCTTTATACCGAAGACGCGGACTCGGTAGTTGCTCACAAGCAGCCTAATTATGTGTCAGTTTCTGACTCTACGGGACTTTTCGTTTTTGACAACCTCCCCTTGCGCAGCTTCAAACTTTTTGCACTCGAGGATGCCAATAGTAATTATCTCTACGATCAGCCAAAAGAGCGAGTGGCATTTTCAGATTCCCTTGTGCATTCGTATCATCTAAAGCCCGATGCGGTATCCCAAGCGTTGGTACTGAATCTTTTCTCCTACTCGCGCAAACCTTTGGCACTGCTCGCTGCTACACGACTAGAACCCGACCAGCTGCGTCTTATCTTTTCCGAATCCCCCGTAGACTCGCTTACACTATCGAATCTGGAGGGTGAGCCCCTAGAGGCGATACGCGAGTCGTCAACAGGAGGCGATACAATCCTTTACTGGTTGAAGGACGCAAGGATGGTCTTACAAGATACGTTGGTGCTCCGCTTGCGACATAAAGCTACAGTCGCAGATAGCTTTGCATGGCGTACCGATACGTTGCGTCTTGCCTATAATTTTGCGGCACAAGGCGATAGAGAAGAACAAAATATTCGGCGATTCCTTGCAGACTCGTTATTGCGTATTACTTCTGTTTGGGCAGCTGCGGGAATTCCATTCTCTGATAGTTTGCGTATACGGGTTGCCGCGCCCGTTAAAGACATAGATCCTGCACGTTTCTTGTTTTTACAAGATACCGTACAACTCCCCATTACGGTGTTAGCAGTACCTAATTCTATGCGCGAGTTCCCTTTGACAGCTTCCCTCCGCCCCCGTAAGCGTTACACGGTTCGTCTTCTGCCAGGCGCCGTATCTGATATTTGGGGACGCACGAATGATACTACAAACCTCGAGGTGACTACCTTAAATCCGTCGCAGTTTTCCGTGCTACACCTAGCACTGAAGGGACTCCCTGCCCACGCGTTGGTACAAGTACTTACCGCAGACGGAAAGAGTACGGTTGTTCGCACAGTTGCCGTACCCGTAGGAGCAACAAAGCTCACAATACCGTACTTACCGCCGAATAGTTATACTTTGCGAATTGTAGATGATCGCAATGCAAATGGGCAATGGGATACGGGAAACTACTGGGAGCGCAAACAACCCGAAGCTGTTCGTTACTACAAGAATAATAAACTCCAAGCAGTTCTCGCGTTGCGTGCTAACTGGGAGTACGATATTGATATTGATTACCAAAATTTGGAGGAGTAGTCTGATGTCTGTTTTAATTAACTTTTCCATGTTCCCAGCAGACAAAATGGGGAGTATGTCGCCTTACGTGGCAAAGATAGAACAAGCTATTCGTCGTATGGGCTACCCGAGTCAATTGGGCTCTATGAGTACCGTGGTTGAAGCTCCGACAGTGCACGAGGCGCTCGCCGTGATAGAAGCCGCATATAATGCACTTGACGGCTGCACACGCGTCTATGTTAACGCTACGATGGATATACGAACCGATCGAGACAACAGAATGCAAAGCAAAGTGCGCTCGGTGGAAGAAAAGCTAGCCAACTTAGAAAAGTAACCGAAAGCGAGAAGCCCCTATGCGTCCGCAGCTAATTTTTAGCGGTGTAGTGTTTCTACTTATCGCTTGCGTACAAACTTCTAGCCTTGCGCAGGAGCGTATGCGTCGCGAGCGTGAAATTAGTGTAGGGGTGCGTGCAGGGATCGGGAGTGCCAATATTACGTTTCAGCCAAGTCAAAATCGGAAGGCTCGCACGAGTTATGAGGGCGGAATTGCGTTTCGTCTCGCGCAGCACAAGTATTTGGGTATGGTCTGTGAACTCCTCTATACACAAACGGGCTACCAAACTACCGAATATTCTCCCCGTATTACAGGACACCCGGTTGCGCTTGGAGAACCCTTTGAATGCAGAGAAACGTGGTTACGCCTACCGCTTTTCATGCATCTGAAGTTCCCCATTTCTTTTTTTCAAGTAGAGTTGTTGGCAGGAGGATACGCAGATTATCTTTTGGACGAGCGAATTGGGGCTACGACTAGCACTCTCTACAAACAACCACTCTACTTCAGTACGCACAATCGGCTCGGAGTGGGGATAGAAGGCGGCGCTGGTTTAGGCATACATACGCCCGTAGGCAATTTTATGTTGGAATATCGGACTTGGTATCGCCTTACGAATCTTTATAGCCGCGATCGCGTTTCTAAACAAGATGAACCGCGTTCTAACGTGCGTAATCAGAGCGTCGGGCTGGCGTACTATTACGTCTTTCGTTAATCTCGCAAATACAAAACACGATGTACAGAACTATCTTAACGCTCATGTTTTCTATGCTTGTTTGGAGCATGGGGTATGCACAGAACAAGAGTTTTTCCCAAGAGGGGCAGGCATCCTACTATGCCGACAAATTCCACGGTCGCTCCACCGCTTCGGGCGAAAAGTATGATAAGACGCTTTTTACTTGTGCCCATATGACTCTACCCTATGGGACGAACCTCAAGGTTACAAACTTGGAGAACGGGAAAAAGGTCGTTGTGCGGGTAAATGATCGCGGTCCGTTCTCGCCCAATCGAATTATAGATTTGAGCCGCGCTGCTGCCGAGGCGTTAGATATTATTGTCAAAGGCGTGGTTAAAGTTCGTATTGAGATAACCTCTGAGACGCCGCCAACTCCTTCAGCACCAACAGCAGAGAGTGAAAAAAAAACGTCAGATACACAAAAATCAGATGCCGCCCGCGGCGTTACGGAATATAAACCCTTGGGACAGCCGCTAGACTCCAAACCGCAGCCCAATATTCAGCTAGAGTTAGTCGATGAGAAGCAGCAGACAGCCCCCTCCAAAACCGAACTCTTTGCCGTACAAGTAACCAAGAATAGTGCTACGGGCTTCTCGGTACAATTAGCGAGTTTCAACGGTGTTGGGAATTTGCTCTCACGGCTCGCAGACATAGATGCTTCTGTAAAATCTGAGTTGCGTATCTTAGCAGTAGAGAAGGAGGGTGTTACTGCCTACAAAATTCTTTATGGCATATATGCAACGCGCGCAGAAGCGGACAAGGCGAAAGAAAAAGTTGTGGCGAAGTTCCCTGATTGTTTTATTATTTCGTTGTAACAGCGGTGTTTGCAAATACACGTCAAAGGCCACACGGAGGGGCGTAGAATAGATATTTTACTAACTCACAGACACTCTTGTTATATATAAGCGTTTTGTTTTTGCGTGATTTGATACATTGACCAATGAAAAATCAAAAAAAGCTCCCGATCGTCGTGAGCGGTATACGCTCCACAGGACACCTACATCTGGGTAATTACCTAGGCGCACTCCGTAATTTTGTGGAGATGCAAGAGAAATACAGATGCTATTTCTTTATTGCCGACCTTCACTCGCTTACAACGCACCCTACTCCTGACCATTTGCAAGACTCCGTGCGCGATATCCTAGCCGAGTATCTCGCTGCGGGGCTCGATATAGAGAAATGCACCTTGTATGTACAAAGTGACGTTACAGAGGTCATAGAGTTATATCTTTACCTCAACATGAATGCCTATTTAGGCGAACTGGAGCGCTGCACGAGTTTCAAAGAGAAGGTGCGGAAGAACCCCAACAATGTCAATGCGGGCTTGCTTACCTATCCGACGCTGATGGCTGCCGACATCCTGATCCACCGTGCCGATATAGTGCCCGTGGGGAAAGACCAAGAGCAACACCTTGAGATGGCACGCAACTTCGCCGAGCGCTTTAACCGCATGTATGGTACACAGCTTTTCCCTCTACCTCAAGCGTATAAATCTGACAAACCGCTGGTAAAAATTCCTGGCTTAGATGGCAATGGCAAGATGGGAAAATCTGAAGGTAATGCTATTTACTTGGCAGATCCCCCCGAGATTATACGCAAGAAAGTGATGAAAGCGGTGTCAGACTTAGGACCGACAACGCCCAATCAACCGAAGAGTGAGCCAGTTCAAAATCTGTTTACACTCATGGCGCATGTCTCTACGCCCGACACGCTTGCCCACTTCGAAGAGCTTTACAACAAGTGCGAGATCCGTTATGGCGACATGAAAAAGCAGCTTGCAGAGGACATTATCGCCTTCCTATCGCCCTTACAAGATCGGATTGCGGCGTATTGGGGCAGTGTGGATTATCTCCGCAAAGCGGCTCGTATTGGGGCAGAGAAAGCGCGATCGAGTGCCCAACCTACGCTGAAACTAGTACGCGAAGCTATTGGGATCAGACGTCTCTTTTGAGAGCGTAGCTCACTCTTATATTGCATAAGACAATGAGTGTTATAGATACCATTGTTCGGAAAGTTGCTCACCGTCAGTTGCGGCGCATGACAGAGGCGCTTAATCAACCTCTTGCGGCACAGGAGATAGCTTTACAAACGCTATTGCGACAAGCGAGACAAACTTGCTATGGGCAGCAATTTAATGCGGCATCAATTATCTCTTATACGCAGTTTGCCAACCAGTTCCCTTTAACCACCTACGAGACACTGGAGCCTTACATACAGGAAATGCGCCTTGGGAAGCGCGACGTCCTTTATCCAGGACTGGTGCGCTGGTTTGCCAAGTCATCGGGCACTACAAACAGTAAGAGCAAATACATCCCCGTAACAGACGAAGCCCTCAAGCATTGTCACTACCAAGCGGGGCGCGATATCTTAGCAGTTTTCTTAGAACAAAACCCCTCGTCACGCTTCTATCTGGGTAAAGGATTAACCTTAGGGGGCAGCCATAAAATAGAGGCGTCTCACGGTATTACACATGATGGCGACCTTTCTGCCATACTCCTCCAGCGCATACCGAGGTGGGCAGACTGGATTCGTACCCCCTCCCGCAAAGTAGCTCTTACAGCAGATTTCCAACAGAAACTGGAAGGCATTGCCAAAGAGACGGTAAAACAGCACGTAACCAGTTTAAGTGGCGTTCCCTCGTGGAATCTTGTCATGCTTAAATACCTCCTCGAGGTCACGGAGAAAAAGACTATTTCAGATCTATGGCCTGATCTGGAGGTCTTTTTTCATGGAGGCATTAGCTTTGTTCCTTACCGAGCACAATACGAAGCACTCATCCCGTCGTCTAAAATGCATTATTTAGAAACCTATAATGCGAGCGAGGGGTTCTTTTGTATACAAACCGACCCTACCGATACGAACATGCAACTCATGGTAGATTATGGCATCTACTTTGAGTTTATCCCGATGTCAGACTTTGGCAAAGACTCTCCCACGGTTGTACCCCTTGAGGGCGTCAAAACAGGCGTGAATTATGCCATGGTCATTACTACTACCTCGGGGCTCTATCGCTATATAATTGGTGACACGGTGCAATTTTCGAGTACAGATCCTTACTTCCTCCGAATTACGGGGCGCACCAAGCACTACATCAATGCTTTTGGCGAGGAGCTCATCATCGATAACGCCGAACAGGGACTGCGTGTGGCATGTGAAAAAACAGGAGCGGTGGTCTCTGAATATACCGTAGCGCCACGCTTCATGCAAGAAAATACGCAGGGGGCACATGAGTGGTATGTGGAGTTTGCAAAGCTACCAGCCGATCTCGATTCTTTTATTCACATCTTAGATGCAGCACTCTGTGAGCTGAATTCAGACTATGAGGCTAAGCGTAACAACAATGTTACACTCGCAGAGCTCTCGCTACACTCCCTGCCCGCTGGCACTTTTGTAGGCTGGATGGCGTACCGTGGAAAACTTGGTGGGCAGAATAAAGTACCACGTCTCTCGAACGATCGTACTTATGCCGAGAGTCTGGAGGAATATTTGAAGCGAGAGGGTAGTAAAATCTAGTGCAAGATTTTGTTTAGCAAGAGCTTGTTGCGGTTACAAAC
>CAJPTS010000037.1 GCA_905373625.1 Bacteroidia bacterium | reverse complement strand
GGTTTACCTAGAGGCAAACGTTCAGCCCCAAAAACGCAATCACAAAACTTCTAGCCTAGAATTAGGTACGCCTGTAGGCGAGAAACTCAATGTTTTGGTGCAGTTTAACTCTGCGAATATCTCCCAAGCTGCGCTTGCTAAGAAAGGCGTAGTGTTAGGTGATTATTTAGGAAGTAATGCCTACTATGCACAGATTATGCCAGGTAGCCGCCCGAGCGATTTTATAGGAACAGGGCTTCGTACAGTTGTGCCGATACGTTCAGAGTGGAAGGTTGTAACAGCGCTTTTACAACATAAGATTTCGACTTGGGCGCGTCTGAATGACAATATTCGTATGCGTCTTTCATGGTTCAGTTCGGTTTCGTGGGAACAAGTAAAAAAAGAATTAGATCGTATTGGAATTTCTTATCGTGCTAACTCATCGTTTTTCCAAAATGTAGAAATAGAAGGTTCGCAAGAACAGATTCTAGCACTTGCGGACTTTGAGGGAACTGCATCCATCCGATATTGTAAACCGCCAGAAGTGCTTTACAACTATCATGGGGCGCGTTTGAGCGGTGGTTCTATACTTAGTCGTCCAACTTCGTTACATGGGCGAGGTCTTACGGGCAAGAATGTTCGCATCGGGATTTGGGATGCGAATATCGGCGATCACGTGGATTACGGTGCACGTGTACACAATATGGAGTTTGAAGATCCTATCATTGAAGCAGGTTCGCATGGGATGCATACTTCGGGCACTATAGTGGGAAGTGGTTTGTGCGATGAGCGGGGACGTGGGATTGCGCCTGCAGCACAACTTTGGGCATATAACTTTGGAAATGGTCTCAACGGAAAAACCTCTGCATTAGAGATGTATGAGACCTATATAAAGGAACATATTACGCTTACCTCCAATTCGTATGGTTATGCACTTGCTGCTTTTTGCGACGATGAGGAGATTTTTAGCTACACGGAACTTGCCAATATAGATGTTGACTACCTTGCCTATTATATCCCCGATCTTACACATGTCTTTGCGGCAGGTAATGATCAAGACGAGACAAGATGTGCATTAGAATGGAGTCATGCTACCAACTATTCCAAAAATATAATCTCGGTTGGCGCTGTAGATACTGAAGGTCGCATAACGGATTTCTCTAGTCTTGGTCCGTTGCGCGATGGACGTCTGTTTCCTATTATAAGTGCGCGAGGCGAAGAGGTATATTCTACCATATATGGGCAGGCGTACAAAGCTGAAGACGGAACCTCTATGTCTTGCCCAACCGTGACAGGTCACCTAGCATTGCTTACCGAGCGTTGGATGCAGTTACATGGTGGAGCTGCTCCCTACAACTACTATCTGAAAGCTTTGGTAGCTAATACGGCACAAGAGGCTGGTAATCCTGGTCCTGACTATAAGTATGGTTTTGGAATTTTGGATGCAGAAGCAGCTGTAGTGGCTCTAGAAAATAATTGGCATACTTTTCAAGAATTACAACAGGGAGGGGCAGCACAAGAAATAAAAGTAACAGTACCCGATGGTGTAAAAGAGTTGCGTGTAGCTTTATGTTGGAACGATCCTGTAACAAATAAAGAGTTTGCATCTGGCGAGTGCCCTATTCTGAACGATTTGGATCTCACGCTCCATGCACAAGGGAAAACATACTATCCGTACACGCTTAATGCTACAGAACCAAATCTTCCTGCAGTTGCCACGCAACGAAACGAAGTGGACAACATTGAGCAAGTACGTATAGCTGCTCCAACAGCGGGAGAGTATACTATTAAGGTGGGAGGTACTGTACGACAAGGAGCAAAACAACCTTATGCAGTAGTTTGGTACTTTGACTACCAGAAGCCAGAGATTGTCTCTCCTCAAATAGCCGATATAAATTCGCCAGATGAGGAATTATATCTACATACGAAGAATATGATTGCTCCTCTTCGTGTTGAGTTGTCTACCGACGGAGGAAAGAGTTACGAAGTTTTAGGTCAGTTTGCAAACAATTCGCTGTTTACGCTTCCTAGTCCTATTGAAGCCACAAACGAGGCTAGTTTGCGTGTAATAGATGCGCAAGGTCAGATTGCTACAACAGGCTATTTTACTATAATGCCCCAAGTACAAGACTTGCAACTAACAACTACGCCTTGTTCTACTTCGGGTTGGCAACTAGCTTGGAATGCTGTTGACGAGGCTGCGAAATACAAGATACTCCGTGCAGACCTAGAGAAAGAAACCTACAACGAAATTGCAGAGGTAGTTGCCCCAGTTACTACATACGTTTTACAGGACAACCAAGTAAGCGCAGCGCGCAATATGTATGCAGTACAGGCTGTAAGTGCAAGTGGGTTACACGGAGCACGCAGTAGGGGAGTGATTACGAGTGAACCCCAGCCCAAAGTGCTAACCTTAGCCGATCTGCCATATACAGAATCGTTTGTTGGTTGGCCTATGCAGCACGTAGCTGTAATAACGGGTTCTAAATTAGAGTTCAGTGTACAAGAACCGCATCCGCGTTGGGGCTTCCCGCTCAAGTCACAAATGATTGCTTGGGAGGGAAAGAGTAGTGCCTCCGATTGGGATAAGCCATTTGAGCAGCGCGACCATGTAGGTGTAATTTCTGCTTGTGGTATAGATTTGACGAAAATTCCAGTCGGTACTAAGCTAGAACTTGTATCCTACTGCCTGCTAAAGAAACCAGATGATGACGGACGGGCAGGATCATTGCTCCGTGTTCTGGCGAAAGGAGAAGTGCTGACAGATGAGCTTGGACGCGAAGTCATTGAAGGCGATGGTGATGAGCATCGTCTCGCTTGGGATATAAGTAAATATGCGGGTGAGAAAATTACTTTGGACTTCGAGGCCGCTTTAGCGAGTGACGAGGACGGAGCAATTATAGCTTACTATCAGATTCTGCAAAAGACCGACCATCCCGATGTAGGCATCGCATGGGTAAATGATCCAAAGATTGATGATATGGCAGATATGCACGAAGAGGCTATTCGTTTCTATGTGCAGAATTATTCCACGTGTGAAGTTAAAAACGTACCAGTCTCGGTGCTTGTAGATGATAAGTTGGTTTATACCAATGTATTTCAAACATTAAAGCCCTTTGAAGGACGAGCTGTTTCGTATAAGCACGATTTTACAAGCCAAGAACCTCACAAGTTTAATGTGCGTGTACGTGCCGAGGTAAGGGGTGACATTGAGCCAATGAATAACGAGAAAGAGTTCCAAGTTTACAATATTGGAAATGTCATTGCAATGCCCGAAGTGGTCTATTTCGAGTTCTTCGGTCAGAGTATACGAAAAGTGCCTTATATATCTCGAAAGATAAATGGTAAACAGCTGTTTGTAGATGGGCGTGGTTCGCTCGAGCCTTACAAACCAGATCAAGAAGGAGTATTGCAGATAGTACCTACGGCATCGAATAGAATTGTACAGGCTACTTTCAAAGAATACGACTTGGCTGAAGGAGACACGTTGGCAATTTTTACGGGCAATGTGCCTACGGACTTAAAGGTACTACCGCGCTATGCACAAATCAAGCTTACAGGAAAAAGTACTACTCCGCAAGTGTTTATCTCTGAAGCCGATAATGGTGGGCTAACATTCTGTTTTGTGGGTTATAACGAATATACTAAGGCTGATGGTTGGATCGCTGAAGTTCAAGAATTTGAAGCTGAGAATCAGTGGAAACTAGAGAGTCTCATAGCAGTCAATGGCGAGGAGGCGAACTCTAAAAAGGTGCAGGCGACAATTGATAATCTATTACCTGTCGACTTGTACAATGTGGGCTTGAATGTAACTGTAAATGGAAAATACCAGCGCTATACAATTCCTGTTCTTACGGCAAATGGAAAAACGGATTTTATGCTGCCCTTAGAGTTTAATATAACGTCTCCTGTACGCTACGAAATTGTTGCACAATTGGTAAAAGATGGCGATGTGAGCGACAATGAGAAAACACTTGTACTCGAAAACGATCCGTTGTGGCATAAAGGTGTAATAACTGCTCCCGATAAACTATACATCGCAGGTCTCAGAGCGATAGATAACAGTACCGTTCAAATACAGGCGCAGGCGAAAGTAAATTATATGCCTCAGCAAATTGTACCCCTCTATATACAGAGTAACAACGTGGTGTGGCTTACGCTCTCGGGCAAACCGACTACGAACGAACTACCATCGCAGCTTAGAGTTTGGGTAGATGCCAATGACAACAATACTCT
Source organism: Bacteroidia bacterium (assembly GCA_905373625.1). Classification (GTDB taxonomy): domain Bacteria; phylum Bacteroidota; class Bacteroidia; order Bacteroidales; family CAJPTX01; genus Bacteroides_D. Next base: position 8,624 of record CAJPTS010000037.1, on the reverse strand, counting down.
CGAAGATGCAGAACTTACAACTACCGAAGTGGTTGCAAACAAATTAGAGTATCAGGTTGCATTGAACCTTTCAAGTTTCCCTGGAATTAAGGCGGGCAAACATCGGATGCGTTTAATGCTTTCTACTGAAGTTGACTATAAGAAATTCGTAGCAGGCGAAACCATAGAATGGGGGCATGTGGTAGACCTTACGGCTGAGGTAAAAGATGGCAAAAATCCGTATGATTGCGAGCTGTCACTCGTCTCGCTTGTTGCTCCTGCGACTGGACACTCTCTAACTGGAACTGAGAGGGTGACAGTGCGTGTACGCAACAATGGTGTTGCTCCACAAGCGAGCGTAGAGCTTGTGCTAACGGTTGATGAACAGGAAGTGGCTACCGAGAACATTGCATGTACATTAGCGCCTTTAGGTGGCGAGGCTGATTTAACTTTTTCTAAGTCAATAGATCTCAGTGCGCAGGGTAAACATGTAGTGAGTGTTGCGTTGAAAAACGCAGATAACAATGTTAAGGACAACGAAATTAAAGAGCGCATTTTTAATATTGCTCCGCAGACTAATACTATCTATGGACTCTCGTTTGTTGGCAACGATCGTGAGGCAATAGAATTGCCATTAAAGGGACACAACGTAGACAAGGAGTGTACCATCGAGGGATGGTGGTTACTCAACAAGCCGCAGCGTTGTGAACTTGTAAACGAAGAGGGTATTTGGTTGGCATCACTTGCTGGTAGTGACAAATTCCCAGACAATACTTTGGTCTTTATGGCAGGTAACAGTGGGCTACTGCTTAGCAAAACGCCCGTATTCAAGCCTGGAAAGTGGCAACACATTGCCGTTTCTATGAAAGTCGCTTATGGATGGAGCGGTGATATGACCACTCATCCTACTGTCTATATTGACGGAGAGCTTGTAGAAATGGAACGATATGGCAACGATATACTTTCTTTCACGAATCTATTGCTCAATCTTAAGCTCGATGGACAACTTGCAATGTTCCGACTCTGGAATAAGGAGCGTAGTTCGGCAGATATCCTACAAAATATGACAAAAAGTGTACGCACTGCTGATAACAACTTACCGACCGATTGTGTAGGCGAATACATCTTTACCGAAGGAAAAGGTATAGCATCGGCTTATGGGCAGGGGCGTTATGCAGTAATTCATAGCCAACGCACAGATGTTTGGAAAAACATTCAGCGTATTGTTGCTAGTGTCCATGTGGAAGACGAGCAAGTACCCCCACAATATGTGGCGGACGACAAAATAAAGATTGTAGTTCCTACCGATTTTACAGAGTTCGATAAGGTAAAAGTCGCTTTTGTTTTAGATTGGCTGGGCGCTACCGTCTCGCACAATGGTACAGTAGTACACCCAGATACGGAGTTGGATTTTACGACGAGTGCCGATCATACATTACAATTTAAGGCGGAAAAGAAAGATTTCTTTGGAACGAACCTTGTTCAAGAGTTCTCTATTCAATTGGAGAATGATGCTTCTGGGGAGTGCGATTTGGTCGAGCTTGCTATGCAAAAAGCCGACAATCCAGGTCTGAAAGATGAAATACTCCTAACAAACTGCGATCAAACGCTTAAGTTAGATGTAAAACAGGACGGAGTTACCCCGCTAGATGTACATAACCTCAAGTTGGTGGTTAAACAGCTATCGGCCGGAGCAAAGCTTTATTGCGAAGGACGTGCAATAGAACTCAATACTCCGTTTACAGTAGATCTTAGTGCACCTGTCTATTTACGTGTTGTTGCACAGAACGGACGCGATGCTCAGTACTATACGGTAACCCTCGCAATGGAACAAAGCATACAGTGGGCGACAGAAAAAATTGAGCGTGCATTTACCAAGACACCTTTCCAATTGGATGCAAAAGCTACGTCTGGGCTTCCTGTACGGTACATTTCAGCAAATCCATCTGTGGTAAGTTTCGATCCTGATGGGAAGTGTATTGCTGCAGGAGTGGGTACTACCATAATTCGTGCAACGCAAGCGGGTAATGCACAATACCTCGCAGCACCGTCTGTAGAACGGACAATAGAGATTACGCCAGCTCCGCTTACAGTCAATATGAAAGAGGCGTATATGGCGCAAGGCGACCAGATACCCGAATTTGAATTCGAGTATGTAGGTTTACAGTTTGAGGATACGCAGTATAAGTTTGATATCCCATACGAAATATTGGATGCTAAAGGGCAGCCTTGGGATGGAACAGAGCAGCTCGCGCAGGGAGAATACGTGGTTAGACCGAAAGATTACACAGTACCAGTCCGTCGCGACAACTATGAGGTAACTTACAATAAGGGTAAGCTAATTGTTGGAGCTGCCAGCACGGCACAGAAGGTTACCTTTAATGTGGTAGATGAGGCAGGGAATGTATTACCCAACATCGTGTTGGAGTGCGCTAAATATCGCCTACAAACGAATGAAAATGGGATAGCGGAGTTATACTTAGCTCCAGCTACATACCAAGTACAAGCTCGCAAAACAGATTATGCCATTGCGGAGGTGGAATTTGTTGTAACGAACCAAGCGCAAACAGTACAGGTGCAGCTTAAAAAGCTTGCACATGAGCTATCGTATGCTGCTGACTCACACGGAATAATTCAGGGTAAAACGACACAACGGGTAGCCAATGGGGGCAATGGAGAACGAGTAATTGCAGTGCCTGTTACCCCCTCATATCGCTTCAAAAGATGGTCGGATGGTGGTATTGAGGCATCGCGTGTCGATGTAAATGTTACGAAGGGTATAACGGTTACGGCAGAATTTGAAGAAGCATCCTATACTTTATCTTACAAAGTGGGAAAAGGGGGACGTTGGGTCTCTGGGCAAAAGACGCAAACAGTACTACATGGGACAAATGGTACCACAGTAGAGGTAGAACCTGACGATGGTTGGGTTTTCATTGGTTGGTCAGATGGCAATGAAGATACTGAGCGTACGGATACTGATGTCGTAAAAGATATGGAAGTAGAAGCCCTATTCTTCAAACCACACATGCTTACTTGGGCAGAGAATTTTGATCTCGGAGAAGCTGTATTACAATACTGGTATTTTGATGTACAAAGCGCTGGAGAAGGTTGGAAGCTTGTTCCTAGCAAAACTGTGGCAGGTGCAGCTGCCGAAGGCGAAATGCTGAAAATAGAACCTGTAGGACAAAATCCGTTCTATCACGAATGTTTTGTAGAAACACCTTGGCTCTCGTTAGAAGGACGTCCTACTGCAGGAGGTGTCAAGGTAAGCTTTGATCTCTACTATAAGAAGGCGCTTAATTCAAGAGCAGTGATCGAGTATAGTTTTGATGACGAAGATTGGAATTCGATTGAAGAGTTAGTAGAAGCCTCCGGGACAAGAAAGAGTTATGTAATACCCGATGGCGATCTTGCAGGTAATGAACTAATTCGTTTCCGTTGGATGTTTACAAGCGAGAATTTCAATACCTACCTTGCTGTAGACAACATTACGGTATCGCTTGATCCGCAACCCGATGAGCAAACCATGCTCAGATATTTGGCAGGAGAGCATGGGCAAGTTACGGTAGAAGGTCAAGCTGAAAAGGTAAAGAGTCTTGAAGTGAAAACTACGAAAGGTGTAAACGGTGCAAGGGTTACTGCTGTGCCAGATGCTGGTTACCTTTTCGATAAGTGGAGCGATGGGAAAACGGAAGCAACTCGTCAAGATCAAGAACTACCTGTTGCTGTGTGGGCATTTTTCAAACGTCTGCTTAAAACACAGTACACGTTAAGCTACAAAGTGAAAGGCAATGGAATTCTAGAAGGAGTCTTGTATCAACGTCTTGAAGAAGGTGAAACAGGCACACCAGTGCTTGCACGTCCTAACGCAGGCTACAAATTTGTGCGTTGGTCAGATGGAGTAACAGACAATCCTCGCTCCGATGTAGCTACCGCAAATACTGAATTTGAAGCTGAATTTGAAGCCAATGTGAAGACCTACGCTGTAAGTCTTAAGAAAGATGGCGAAGGAGAGCTGAAGGTAACAGGCATAGCAGAAGATAAATTGAATGCAGTTCCCGAAGGTACAGAGCTAACCGCAGTGGCAAAGGCTAACGACGGTTGGAAGTTGAAAAGCTTGATGGCTGGCACGCAGGACATCTTGGCTGACGGTAAGTTCACTGTAACCGCTGATGTTGAGGTAAAGGCTGTGTTTGAGAAGATTACTCTTGTGGAAGATGCTGTATTTGCTAACGTTGTAGTAGCACCGAATCCTTTCGATAGTCAGTTACGAATAGTAAATGCTGAATTAAAGGGGACTTACACGTTGTTGAATGCACAAGGTGTCGTAGTACAGTTTGGCGTGTTGAGCGAAACAGAAACGGTACTTAATACAACCGAATTGGCATCGGGTCTCTACCTCCTGCGCCTCACTTCCGAAAGTGGTGCAACGAAGATGATAAAAGTCATAAGAGAAAGATAAAGAGATTTGTGTAATACCTAGCTACGCTAGCTACATAGTAAATCGAAATTAAGTACAACGAGCATCGCCAAAAAGGTGATGCTCGTTTTTTATTGCTTTCCGCTCAATATTTCGAGGCTGTTGCACAGTGCCTAAAACCTAGAATTTACCTAGGATAAGTGCTCGAAGTATTAAAGAGTTATTGTTCAACACCCTCATATAATGTAGTAACTCAGCATGTTGGAGTAAATTTACCGTGCAACAGCCTCCTTATTGGTGTCCGTTAAACTTTTTCATAAGGGCAAAAAAATAATGCACATCATTGAGTAAGAGTACCTATTTTGCTGGACAGTCGATTTTTCTTCTCTCCTTTCTTTACTTAGCCGTGACAAAATCGAACAAATCGCAGCGCAGGGAGAGTACGATCGCTATACAAAGAAGTATAGAGGCTTATACACATCTAGTTGCTCTACTTTTCGCTGTCTTAAAATTACGATTCGCATACAAATCTGAGTCACACTTATCGCCAACATACTCCTGATGTATATTTAAGGCAACGTACAAAGCTAAATGGATCTTCTCAAATTTTGTGTCGATAATTCGACATACACTAATGTACTACGTTAATCTCTATCTCTTCCTTGAAGAGCCTGAAAAAACGCTTATAGAATTCAATATATCTCAACAAAATGCGCCTCCGAGACAAAGTCTTTTTGACTAGTGAGGCTTGCTTTTTGAGGTCGAACTTTTTTTAATGGTGCGATTAGGGTCTGTGTGCTCTAAAAAAAAGCTATTTCCAGTTTTTACTAGACAGCAATAGTTACAAATAACTCTGCAGTTTTTGCCTACTTCGTATTGTGATCTGTTGCCGATCGAGTGATATAGCTCCATCGGTTATCATTTCGCCTAGCGTGCGAGATAGCGAAGGACGTTGTACACCAAAGTATTCGGCGAGTTGGCTTTGTGTGCGATGTAGATGAAAAGAGGTTTGTTCTTCAGATGTATTTTTTAGAAAGTAAATGGCGAGTTTCATGCGTAAGCTCCGAATGGAGAGCATTTGTACTTTTCTGGAAAGAAATACGATCATGTTAGAATTGATACGGAGGAAGTTCTGTAGCAACTTTTCGTTCTGCATCATTTCTTGTTGTAAGGTCGTCTTCGGGATAAGGAACAGTACCGAGTGCTCCATTGCTACGACGTCTACCGGGAAGATGTTGTGGTTTGCAAAGATAAAAGCTGGGGCAAGTGGCGCGACGGGTTGTATTGTATCTATTTCGAGAATGTTATCGTCTTGTGTGAGCATGGAGGTGCGAACGAGCCCCGCAACGAGTAGGTAAAGGAAGTTGATAGGTGTTCCTTGCCTAACAATGTATTCGCCTTTTTCATACTCCTTGGTAGCAGATACACAACGGTTCGTAAGCTCTTCGATTTCCGTTGGCGACATGTTCGCAAAGAGCGGACAGGGGGTTAAGTCGTATTCCGACATCTCAGTCAATGTTCCTTAGTAATAACAGTCTATGTAAGGAACACTTGAATGCGGCTTATTGTTACAGAGTATAAATAACATTTTTTGTAGTTGTTGTAACCATGGTTACTGTTTTCGCTGTTCGGGCAGAATACTTTTGTGCTACCTAAGAAGAAGGAATGTACTAATACCAACCGAAGATGGAAAACATGTTTTGTTACCAGTGCCAAGAGACCGCCAAAAATCAGGGCTGCACAGTGAAAGGTGTTTGTGGGAAAACGGCAGATGTAGCCAACTTGCAAGATTTGCTGTTATATCTTTGTAAAGGGATTTCGTTCTATACAGTACGTTTACGTGAGAAGGGGATAGTTTTACCGAAGGTCAACCGTTTTATTACGAATGCGTTATTTATGACCATTACGAATGCAAACTTTGATGCACAACGCTTTATTGATGCGATACGCGAAGCGCAAGTTTTGCGTGAAATGGCAAAACAGCGTTTGCTTCAAGAGGGCGGTTCGTTGGAAGGAATCGAACACGATGCGGCATTATGGACAGGCAATACTGCCGAAGAGATGCGCGCTAAAGCTCCTCATGTAGGCGTATTAACCACTGAAGATGTTGATGCGCGCTCGTTGCGAGAACTTTCGATTTATGGTTTGAAGGGGATGGCTGCCTATCTTGAGCACGCTTTTAACTTAGGTTTTGAGGATGACAAGATCTACGCATTTATGCAGCGCTGTCTCGTTGCAACTACTGACGATGCCTTGAATGCAGACCAGCTAACGGCGTTGGTGCTCGAGACGGGGCAGTTCGGGGTTGAAGCTATGGCATTGCTAGATAAGGCGAATACAACCTCTTATGGACATCCTGAAATTACGCATGTGAATTTGGGGGTGCGCAAGAATCCAGGTATTCTGATTAGTGGGCACGATCTGAAGGACATGGAGGAACTGCTGAAACAGACCGAAGGTACGGGGGTGGATGTATATACGCACAGCGAAATGCTGCCAGCCAACTATTACCCAGCCTTCAAGAAGTACAAACATTTTGTCGGGAACTATGGTAGCTCATGGTGGCATCAAGTAGAAGACTTTGAGAACTTCAACGGTGTTGTGCTCTTCACTACCAACTGTATTGTGCCTCCGCGTAAGAGTTACATCGACCGTGTTTATACTACAGGGGCATCTGGTTATGAGGGGTTTAAGCATATTCCCGATCGTGAGGATGGTAAGCCCAAAGATTTTTCTGCACTTATTGAGCATGCAAAGTGTTGTGCGCCTCCTAAAGAGATGGAAACTGGCGAAATTGTCGGCGGATTTGCTCATAATCAGGTAATTGCATTAGCCGATAAGGTAGTCGACGCTGTTAAGTCTGGTGCAATACGCCACTTCTTTGTAATGAGTGGCTGTGATGGTCGCATGGGGGCACGCAATTACTATACCGAGTTTGCGGAGAAGTTACCTAAAGACACGGTAATTCTTACCTCAGGGTGTGCTAAGTATCGTTATAACAAACTGAAGCTGGGTGATATAAACGGGATTCCACGTGTGCTAGATGCAGGGCAATGTAACGATAGCTATTCGCTTGTACTCATTGCAATGGCGCTTAAGGAGGCTTTCGGGTTGGAAAGCATCAATCAACTACCTCTGAGTTACAATATTGCATGGTACGAACAAAAGGCGGTAATTGTGCTACTGGCATTGCTTTACCTAGGGGTCAAGAACATTCACGTAGGTCCTACACTGCCTGCTTTCCTATCGCCCAATGTGGCAAAAGTATTAGTGAACAATTTTGGAATAGGAACAATTTCTACCGTAGAGGAAGACATAAAGCTCTTTTTGTCATAGAAACTCTAAAAACAGGATATGATGGAAACGTATGAAAAGGCAACTGTAATAGCTCTTGAGCCTTCGGTAGATTATACCCCTGGCGGAGTGGTTAGCAAGCAGGTTACAAAGAACGATGTGGGCAATATCACCCTTTTCTCATTTGACAAGGGACAAGGGTTAACAGAACATACTGCCAATTTCGATGCTTTTGTGCAAATTCTGGATGGAGAGGCGGAGATTCGTATAGATGGTCAGCCTCATCATTTGAAACGAGGTGATTGTATCATAATGCCTGCTGGACATCCGCATGCGTTGCATGCCACAGAGCGTTTTAAGATGCTTCTGACAATGATTCGTGGCAAGTAGTACGAGTTCTCAAATACAGTTAGAGTGGGTGTGCAAAATTTTTATTTTGACGCACCCTTTTTTATTGCCTACAGTATTGGGGGCGAGGCGGTTATAAGACATCTTTGTATGTCAGCTGCCTACTTAACATTATTTCTCAAATACGTGCAATTTGCAGGTTAATTGTTATCCTTGGTCTCAAGGAGGTTTGAGACATGAAAAACAAGAAACGAATTGCGACACTCATGGCACTTTTGCTTGGGGGGATTATAGCAATGGTTATGAACTGCGATTGGAGTACCGCATCTGAGGCAGATACAGTAAAGAAGATGACCATTATAACCAAAAGCGGTTGTAAACCTTCTAAGCGCACGTGCTACACCGAACAAATTGGCGACAGTATCGTGACCTACAAAGGGCGGTTAAGGGAAAAGGTAACGATTGAAGAATAGAGCATTTGTTTTTCTCGAAACTTTTTAGGAGTTTTGTTTCTTATGGAGCTGAATTCAAGTCACAAATGCAACCGTCCTGTTAAACCTCAAATTTCAATGCCAAAGTT
>CAJPTS010000036.1 GCA_905373625.1 Bacteroidia bacterium | reverse complement strand
GGTACTGAACCAAAAAAGTGGGCGTCCCTGTGGCATACCAATAGTCGACTAATTCCTTACTTTCAAGTGCATTAAGTAGACTAAACGGATTATAGACATGCTCACCTTTTTCTGCAAAAAGATAACCGTCGTACCACTTCTTAAGATCTGCTAAAGCTCCTTCATATGAAGTACCTGATTCCGTAGCAAGCGCCTCTATCTCAGGAGCAAAGTTCTCAACAAGCTCTGTCTCTGTTACACCACAAATACTCGAATAGCGAGCATCCATAGTAATGTCTTTGAGGCTATTAAGACCGCTAAAAATGGTCAACTTACCGAAGCGTGTCACGCCTGTTAGGAAGACAAAACGTAGATAGGCGTCACAGTTCTTAATTGCAGAATAAAATGCTTGCAGTATACCTCGATAGGTCTCATATAACTCAGGGCGATGGAGTGCATCCATCAGGGGTTTATCATACTCATCGATGAGTACAACTACTTGTTTACCTGTTTTTTCGTAGAGAGTCCCTATTAGATACTGAAACCGTTCTTCGGGTGTTTTATAGCGTTTGCGAACGCTATACTTTTTTTCCAACTCATCCAGACAGAACGAGAGGCGCTCAATAAGTTTCTCTGGGTCAATATAGTTCTTGGCATTCAAATCTATACGCAACACAGGATACGTTTCCCACGCTTCGCGCCCTTGTGCCGCTGCGAGTTCGGGTTCGCCGTGTTCGAGAAATAGTCCATTAAATAGCTCTTTTTTACCTTCAAAATAGGCTTCTAGGGTTGAAAGGAAAAGACTTTTGCCAAAACGACGCGGACGGCTCAGAAAGTATGCTTTACCGCGCACCAAATCTCTGATGTAGCGCGTTTTATCTACATAAACAAAGCCTCGGGTTCGGAGATCTTCAAAACTCTGGATGCCAACGGGTAAATCTCTTAGCTGATTCATCTTGTATACTCTTTTGTACTACGAAGATAACGAAAAACAAACAGACGAAATAGATATAATTGCATCAGTTAAGAGTGCGCAGAACGCTTGTAATTCACTTCGTGATACTTTTCACTTTTAAGTCTTAAACCTTTAACTATTCCGTACCTCGTGCTTGATTTGACGTTATTGCGTCCCTACATAAATCTTATGCCTAAAATATTCCCGACAATAAAAAGGCGCGAACCTCATTCGAGGTCGTGCCTTTCGCATATTCAATACAACAACGTTTTACTTTTTGTAGAATGGAATCTTTACCACCTTCGCCTTGAGGTTTCTACCACGAATCTGAATAAAGATCTCCGAATCAACTTTAGAGAATTCTTTTTTTACATAACCCAGCCCGATACTACGTTTCAGCGAAGGCGACATTGTACCCGAGGTCACTTCCCCGATCGTGTTACCCGCCTCGTCAACAATGGGATAGTGCTGACGCGGAATCCCCTTATCTATCATCTCAAAGCCTACTAGCTTTTGAACTGGTCCGTCAGCCTTTACCTTTTCTATCAGGACTCGTGCAACCATGTCTTTTTTGTTGTCGGTCAGCTTTGTAATCCATCCTAAACCAGCAGCAATGGGACTAGTTGTGTCGTTGATATCATGCCCGTAAAGACAGAACCCCATCTCGAGGCGCAAAGTGTCACGAGCTCCCAATCCCGCGGGTTTCAGACCTTCCTCTTTACCCGCCTCTAGTAGTGCGTTCCAGATCTTTTCAACGTCTGTACTAGCGCAATATATTTCGCATCCGCCTGCACCTGTATAGCCTGTAATAGAGAGGATTACATTCGGGATACCCGCCAGCGTTACGTAACGGAAGGTATAGTATTTCATATCTTCCACGGGCTCATCCACGAGCTTCTGCACTACTTTCATAGCTAGCGGACCTTGTACTGCCACTTGCGCCATGGTATCCGAAGCATTTACTAGGTCGTGCCCCACCTTCAAGCCCATAGCTTCGCCTTGTTTGCAGAGCCAGCTCCAGTCCTTATCTAGGTTTGCCGCATTAACCACGAGAAGGTACTCGTTTTCGTTCATCCGATAGGTTAAGAAGTCATCTATGATACCGCCCTGTTCATTGGGGAAGCATGCATACTGCACTTGTCCGTCTTGGAGCGCCGCAACGTCATTAGAACTTACGCGCTGTAGAAACTCTTTCGCCTTCGCACCTTTAACCCATATATCTCCCATATGCGAGACGTCAAAGATCCCCGCCTGCTCGCGCACCATACGATGCTCTTCGTTAATCCCGACGTACTCTATGGGCATAAAATAGCCTGCAAACTCTTGCATTTTAGCGCCCGCCTGTTCATGAAAAGCGCAAAGTGGTGTTTTCTTCATAATCCTAGTTTATTTACTTTCCTTATGCAGAAGTACTTCTTTTTAATTCTTTAATGGTAATAAGCCGAACTGTTTACCATACTCCATCATCTGAGCGGCATAATCGGTGGTATAACGCACCTTCACATCGATAATCTGATTGTTCTCAATAACGGGTTCGAGAATCGGGTTTACAAAACCACCATAGGGCGCTAGGTTAAGTTTACGATAGCGCTCAAGCACCTCGGTGTGCAAATCTTTGTCCACTTTTACAGCATAACGTTCTACGAGCGCGCGTCCCGCATCGAAATCGCCCGTACTCTTAATCCGCTGTATCTCGCGGAGGAGCTGTCCGAACAGATCGCGCAGAGCATCGTAATTCTTTACCTCTACGTAACGTTTACCGTCGCGCACGTTCCACGCGATTACGTCGTTCTGCTTTCCGTGCTCATAACACCAATTGGCAATCAACGCACGGTTACGCATATGCGCTTCTTCTATCTGTTCGCCTGGTTTTATGCGCGTTAGCTGTGTTATTAGCCCATTACGGATGTAGGCATCGTATTCAGCCTCGGAGTATTGCCCTTGCGGTAGTACACCGAGTTCTACCATTTTAGGGTCACGGATGTAATACAAGCCAAAGAGGTCGGCACGTGCCTCTTCCAGAGTAGCGGAATAATTTTTTAATTCGTCGCCCACAATGCCAAGCGCTAACTTCCCACTGCCGTGTCCGAGACACTCGTGCAAATCAGTATGTAAGTTGCTACTTAAACTCCCGAATTTACGAGCTCGATCTATTTCCTCGGGGCTATTTGCGAATTCATCTAAGAAGCCGTTGCCTTGCGCCACTTGGTCATAGGCACGGGTAATATTCTCTATTGTAACGCTTTTAGAGCCATATTCTGCGCGAATCCAGTTAGCATTTGGCAGGTTGATACCTATTGGGGTAGACGGATAGCAATCTCCGCCGAGCGTTACTGCATTTATTACCTTCGCCGTAATACCTTTTACTTCCTTACGCTTGAACGCTTCATCTATCGGCGAATGCTCTTCAAACCAAGCCGCATTGGCAGATATAATCTCCGTACGACGTGTTGCAGCCAGATCTTTGAAGTTAACAAGCCCTTCCCAACTACATTTACGTCCGAGCGGGTCGCCATAGTCTTCTATAAAACCATTAACAAAGTCAACCTTCGCTACGGTATCTTTGACCCACTGCACACAGTAGTCGTTGAAATCATGCAGATCGCCCGTGCGGTAGAAACGGATGAGGTTACGTATGGTCGCGGTCTGCGCTTCCGTCTCAGCTACTTTTTCCGCCTTTTCTAGCCAATAAACTATTTTTTCAATGGCTGGGCTGTACATCCCGTCTACTTTCCAGACGCGCTCCTGTACCTTTCCATCTATCTTGCACAGCTGGGAGTTCATACCGAAAGCCAAGCGGTCATTACCCACCGTGGCTTGCATCAGATCGTAGAACTCCTGCGCCTCATTTTGCGTAACATCCTTGTAGAAGTTAGTAGCTGACGAGAGGAGTAAATCTACAGCGACGTCATCACCCGCGGTTTTATCTTTATTCACACGCTTCGCGGCAATAGTGGGATCGAACATTATAGGCGTGGCAAACATCACTATTCTGCTAGCATCGCCCAGTTCGGTAGGGAAACGTTCCGCAGGAGTCTTGTTCACTAGCTCTTGGAAGTACTCCACGGGGAAGTCTGGCATAATCTTCGTTTCACCGTAGTGGTGGTGAATTCCGTTGGAGAACCATACACGCTTCAGATAGACGAGAAAAGCCTCCCAATTTGCCCCGACACGTTCGCCTGCATATCCCTCATAAATCGCCTCAAGAATGTGGCGGATCGCAAGGTTATGCTCATAGTTCTGATCCCAAAGGATATCGCGCCCACTGAGAGCCGCTTGGCTTAAATAATAGCAAAGCTCTTTTTGTTGTAACGAGAGACTGTCCCAGTCGGGGATCTCGTAACGCATCACATAAAGATCAGCGAACTGATCTACTTTCCATGGCAGGTTCGATTCTGAACCTTTTTGCTGTTTGAATTCCTGACACCCCATTGCAAACAATGCCATAGTTAATACTCCTATCAATAGAAATTTTCGCATCATACCAGTTGATTATTAAAGCACGTAAAGGTAGCAATTAAAGGGCAAGCGCCGATTAGTTGCACGTTCTCCGCTCATTCGTTGCTAGCGATTCCGTCTCCCACGCACGGAGATTGCGCCGACGCGCGTCAAAGCTCACACCGACTAGCACGATTTGCTTGTGCGACGAGAGAAAGCGGTCTGCATAACCCTGACGCTTTATCTGCTCGAGGGCATCACGGGGCGTTCCCTTGCTCCAGAGTTTGAACTCAAAGATGTAGATAATTTGCTCCGTGTGGAGGATGGCATCTACACGCCCTGTGGCACACTGAACTTCTGTTTGTACAAGACGACCAAGCATTTGGAAGATTACCGCAACGATGCCCTGATAGTACTCCTCACGCCACTTCAGATTATCCTTAGACAGCGTGCTGTATGGTATGGCGGCTATGATGGCTTGCAGACGCCGCATAAAATCGTCCACGCGCCCCTCCTCGATCTCGTCATTAAAATCTGCTATCTCGCTGTTTATATTTCCTTCCAGATTTACATAGGAGGGGTAGAGCACTTCAAGAAACGCGTAGCGAACCTCGTCATTCGGGAAGCCCAGACGATAAAGACGTTTACGCTCGTCGTACTCCTTTATGGTTAGGTAACCTGATTGGTAAAGAATGGGGACTAGCTGTGAGCTATCTGCACGCATATTCTCCATGGCTGTCACGCTCAACAACACGTTGTCATTATCAAGATCGGGGATAAAAAAGTGTTCTGACTTAAGGTAGTTTATGAGAAAAGTCGGTGTGCCAGAATAGAACCAATAGTCCCCAATATTTCGCTTTACAAACGCATTAAGGAGGCTAAACGGGTTGTACATTTGCTGACCGTCGGGGGCAAAACAATAACCGTCATATTGCTTTTTCAGCTTGTAGAATACGGTTTCTCTATCCAGCGATTTCTTTTCACAGAGCAGATCTATCTCGGACAAAAAGTTTGCACGAAGCTCATCTTCGGTCACTCCACAGATGTCTGAAAAGTCTTCCTCTAAGCTGATATCGCGCAGGTTATTTAGGTCACTAAAGATGCTGACCTTACCAAACTTGGTTACGCCTGTTACGAACACAAAATAAATATATGCATCGCAGGTCTTTAGCACCCCGTAAAAAGCTTTTAGGAGTCTACGATACTGTTCGTTGAGTTCGGCATTCTGAGGCTCAAGTGTCTCGAGAAGCGGCTTGTCATACTCGTCTATCAGAATTACAACACGCTGCTGGGTAATCTCATAAATATTCTGTAGGAGGAATCTGAAACGTCCCGCCATATCGCTTACCTCCGCCGCGACGCCAAATTCTTTTTCCCAAAGCGTCAGATGTGCACCTAGTATGGAGAGTAACTTTTCTGAGCTAGCATAATCCATGGCATTAAGATCGAGGTGCAAGACGGGATATTTCGCCCATGCAATGCGATTCTGCACCGCTGCTAGATCCGCCTCGTGTTTCCCTATGTAAAGTCCTTCAAACAGTTCTTTTTGCCCCTCAAAATATGCTTTCAGCGTGGACAGGAAAAGGCTTTTACCAAAGCGGCGAGGCCGAGAGAGAAAGATCCTGCCTCCATCTTTAAGCAAACGAGGAATAAAATGTGTCTTATCTACATAAAGGAAAGCCTCTTTGCGCAGATTCTCAAATGTTTGCAGACCGAGCGGGAGGTTGCGCGCTTTCGGCTGCCGAGAAGTAGTCATAGCGTATGTGTTTGTAAAGACTAAAGTAGTAAAATACGACAAAAAAAGCGGGCATCACCCGAAGGCAATGCCCGCTACTGTTATTACTAAAACCAGAGGTTATTTCTTGATAACGCTATAAGTTTTAGACATACCATTCGCCGTAACGCGCACGAGATACAAGCCCGCGGTCAGATCGTTCGTATTGAGTACGGTTTCACCGTAAACCAATGCGCCTGACTGGAGCAGTACGCCTTGTGCATTCAACAATGCGTAAGTAGCACTCTGTAGTTCTGCGTTTTGAATTCGCAACTGCTCTGCGAATGGATTAGGGTTCACTTTTACGTTAGCAAAATAAGCGTCTTCTACAGCCGTCGGTCTGGTTTGCACTTCTAAAACAACGTCTTTAGCGGGCATTTTTGCAGTAAAGGCGTCATTTTTCAGTTCTTGTTCTTTGCCATCAAAAAGCACCTTTACGATTTCTTGTCCTGTTTTAGCCTTTACGGTAATGGAAAGATCCGTATCCTTAGCCACCGCCGTTTTCCCCAATTCAACTGCGGTAGTCCCAGCCATCACTGTTACGTCTGCACCATCGCCCTGTAGCGTTATTACGAAGGTGTTATTTTCTTTTACCGTGACTTTCAATGTCGCCTCCTTCTCTGGCATAAATGCCTCATAGACATTGCCTTTTAGCTTCAGCTCCGCGTCATTGAAGATGACTTTATCTACCACATAGCCCGCGGCTTTTGCCTTTGCCGTGATGATCAACTTCGTATCGTCTTCCACCTGCGTCTCACCTGGTTTTACCACATCGCTACCATTCTTTATTTCAACATTAGCATCGGGCGCATCTAGTGTGATCACATTCTTTACTACAGGATCGGGATCGCCTGTTTTCTTGAATACTACTTTATAACGGCATTCGGATTCCTTTCCATTATCCTCGAAGCCGAATTTGTTTGCATAACCGATCACGTTATTTGTTTGATCTTTCACCGCCTCTAGATCTGCTGGTTTAAATTTATCTATGTTTTCACCATCAGGCGATGTAATAACTCGTGTTACCTTAACCAATTCGTTACCTGCTTTGGGTAGCGCAATCAGACCATACCAATCACCACGCGTTACTGCCATGGGAAGAGGACGCAACGTAAGCGGATCTGACAATTTCGGTTCACCACCGTCAGTTGTTACATCACAAGCAAAGACTTCGCCATCGCCTTTACTCTCAGCCTTTACGACCACAGCCAACTCTGGGTTATGATCTAGATTAAAGCACACCACGATGCGAGAATCTGTATCTGGCATTGTTGCGTTGAAGAATCCTTCCCCTATGTCAGTGAGTTCCTCACCGTTGAAGGTTACAAATTGTATATTTTTTCCGATGGGTGTAGGCACGATAATCAACATAGCTTTACCAGTCGGGATCTTCGTTACATTAGGGACAATCGTTTCTGAGGTATTGTCATCCTTTGTATAGCTTGCAATAGGCTGATCACGGAGGCTTTCTGGGATCACAAACGAAATAGTATGTCCCTCTTGTGCTTTTACACTAGGCGCAAGTGTAAGTAACGCCATAAAAAGCAATGCTATTCCAAACAAAAGTTTTCTCATTGTCTATTTATTTTTAGAATTTGACCCTAAATTTTCAAAACACTTATAGCGCTAACGCCAGCGGCAGACTGCAAACGAAGTATATAAATACCCGTCGGCAAGTCGGTTGTGTTCAGAATGGTTTCGCCCTCTTCCAGCAGTCCGCTGCGCACTTGACGTCCGTGTACATCGAACAACACATACGTAGCATCAGACAGCCGTTCATACTGCGCAATACGCAAGTGGTTCGTAAACGGATTGGGCGCGACGATCACCTTAGCAAAGACGTTTTCGTCTACGGTACCTGGTTCTCCTTTCTTTTCAAAGAAAGCTTTAACCTCAATACTGCCTCTTACTATAAAACTTCCGTCATCGGTAATTGTTCTACGCCCAGCCATCAATTTGATAAGTTTCCAGCCCTCGGAAGGCATAGCTACAACTTTGAGTATCGTGCCCGCATCTATCGTCTTAAGCGCCCTCGCGTCATAGCCTTCAATGCTCAGCGTACCCTCGCCTTCCTGAGCCAATGTGACTTCACATACCTGTACAAATGTCGCCTGGACTTTTGTATTAGCCCTGAGCACAAGTTTTTTGCTTTGCAAGATATCCTGCTCGCCAGCCTTAAGCGCCACCAAACGCCAACCATCAGCTGGTTTAACCTGTACATCTAGGGCAGTATTTGCTGGTATACTCTTCAACTGTTCGGCAGCCATATCTTGTATTTGTATCAGACCTTGCCCGATACAGTCTAATAGCACAGCGTAGGTCTCAGCGGGTTCGAAGATAGCCACGTGGTCCTTACTGCTAGTAACATTTTTATCCGTACGCGCAACCGTTGTGACATTATCATCCCACTTCACAAACTTGTAGCCTTGATAAGCAATAGCAACCACGGTGCTTGCGTCCTTCCCACTCTCAACAACCTGTTGCGCCATACCTCGGAGCGTGCCCCCGCCGTCAGTTTTGTAGGACAAGGTAAAGGTTGTAAAAACAGCTTCAAATTCCGCTTCGAATACCACTTCGTGATCTATCACATCCACACGCGGATTTTGTAGTGAGCCGTCCGCCCATCTTGCAAATCGGAATCCGTCGTCGGGTACAGCACTTACAGGCAGTGAGGTCGCTCCTTTTTCAAGGATCTGATAAGGCATACCTTCGATGCGCCCGTGCGCTTTAGCAAGATAAGATACCGCAAAGGACGGAAGCTCCTTCTTCTTAAAGAAGGCTTTTGCGTTCGTATCCTTGCTGTCTTGACGTATTGCGGTCGTAGCACCGTCAGACCATCTTTCAAACTCGTACCCCGTAGCTGGTACAGCCTTCACCATCGGAGCAAGTATGCCACGCGAAGTTGTATACTCAATGGCTGCCGTCAGCGTCCCGTCTTCTTTTTGCAAGCTCCCGTTTTCTCCCGCATAGTAGCGTACGACGATCTGGTTATCGGGGAGAGGGGTAAACTTAACCGAGATGTCATCTAGTACAAAATACGTAGTAAAGCGCTTGTTTGTGAAATTCCAACGGAAGCGAATAAACTTATGATTCCGTAAAAGGTTCTCGTCGAGAACAAAAATATGGGAGGCTTCTCCTGCCTGTTCGGTCAAGATGTCGCCGTCCTGCCAAACCTCGTCCTCGAAGCAATACTGCACCTTCGTGGTAGAATTATTCTCCTTGTAGTAGTACTTGAACGTCAGAGCTACTTTAGCGCTGGAGGGACGCCCTTCGAGCGAGAGCCACGGTGTAGCAGCCCAGAAATCAGAATAGTAAGAGAAGCTGTGATCCCCCTTCGGGTCAATGATAAGAGCTTTTCCGCTCACTCCAGGCTCTGCTACCAAGGAACTCTTATCGGCATAGAGCCAACCGCGGTGCGATGCCACTTTCGGCTTGGAAAAAGTCCAACCTTTCAGATTCGCTTCTCCCAGTTCAAAGTTCTCCGACCATGTGAGAAGGTATGCTTTTACAAACAGAGCTTCAACAGTGACATCCTCCGCCTCGACCTTATCGGTACGCGTGGGAGATTTTACGCCATCTGACCAACCCACAAAAAGATAACCAGCCTTTGGCTGCACAGTGATAGGCTGCCCCTCCATGCGCTTGTATACCGTCTGCACGGTATCGCCCGCTGCTACTTCGCCTCCCTCCGAGATTATGTAGCGCAGCGTATACGTTATCTTTTCAAACTCCGCTTTTACCCTCTGGTTCGCATGTATATTCTTATCAACGCGCGCCGCAGAGGCATAATCGTCATCCCAAGCGACAAAACGATAGCTATCATCTTTGGGCAGTGCAACTACGGGCGAAGCCGACTCTCCTTCCGCCACCAACTGCTCGGTTGCTCCCTGTATAAGCCCATTCTCGTCAGCCAGATAAGTAAGCGTATAAACCTTCTTATGCAACTGCAAAGTTATTTGACGCGCTCGCTGACCGACTTCGAACTCTTCAACAAGGTCAGTATATCCCTCCTTGCTAACGCTTACTGCGTAACGCCCTGGCTTAAGATAAAGCGAGACAGTGCCATCATTCGCTATTGTTCTGACCGTACCACAACGTAGCACTGCACCTTTCAGAGGCGTCCATTCGCCATCTTTCACCACAAAAGTTACTTGCTGTGCCTCGGTGGCTGGCTGTACTGTGAGTTTCCCTTTCTCGCGCGTAACAATATAATTTCCTAGTAAATAGGGTTTAGTATACCCGACGGGAACAATCTCATAAACACCTGGCTCGAGCGCGGGCATCGTCTCATTCCAAGGCTTACCATCTTGCATGATTGCGTAAGGAGCATCTAAAGCGAGCTCTGTATTAGGGAATTCAAGTCCGTCATATATCAACTCCAGATCGGGGAGTTCTGATCCAGCCGCCATTGTCTGCTCTTTCACTCTTACGGTAAGCGTAGTCGGCTCAACAATAACTTGACGCCGTTTTGGGGCTGCGGGCAGATATTGCGAATTCCCCTCTTGGGTTGCCACCACAGTAGCAGTACCCACGCCTGCCGTAATCAGGTTACCCTGCTCATCTACTGTGGCTACCGAAGGGTCAAGACTGTAATAACGAACGGGTAAGCTCGACGTCGCAGTAGCATCTAATGCTAGAGATGTAAGAGTAAACTTGCGTGTGATGGGAGTCGCGTCCCAAGTCAGGTCTTGCCACATTGCCAGCTGCACGGTGTAGAACTTCGCATGCCGTTTATTTCCAGACACTACTTTAAGTAGCTGAGGTCTATGCAGATCCACCGTAAAGGGAGTATTAAGAGCTACTAGATCCTCTCCAAGATATAATTGCGCATTGTCAGACAATGCTGTAACGACAAGCTTAATCTGTGATAGATCCAGCTGCTTACCCTGCTCTGTTTCTGCAGCAAAGCGAATCGTTTGATCTGGAGTGGAAATATTCAAGTCCGCTTTCAGTCCGTCATTCTGCGCCTTTGGCATAGCAATACCCAAAAGGTCACAGGCACTAGAATGGTCTTTTTCGAGTTTGACTTTCAATTCTTGTTCTACTGGCACGCCAAACAAGCCTTCGTGACGCACCTTGAATGTTAACTCGTGCTCAGTACCAAAATCAAACGTTTGACCTTCTGTTATAAGCTTATTATTGTATAGAACCTGTGTCCCCTCCCAACCGAAAACGAAGTTGACTTTGACGTTGTCAAATGCTGTAAAGTTTTCGGGCATGGAGATACTGAACTCATTATCGCCTATTTTCTCTGTAGCATTCGACTGTCCTTCTACACTAACCGAAGTGACTAGGTCATTGATAGGCTGCCATGCATTGGTCAAGTCCTTACGTCGGATGAGAGCCACTTCATCACCAAAAGCCGTTATCTCCCCGGAACCCTCGGTAAATACATATTCGCCCAAACAACTGGTGGGGAGTTTGCCCGTATTATCTCGCACCGACTTGAGGTGCGACGCTACAATTTCGTCCTGAGTACGAACCTTATTCCATACACGAAACATAGCCTGCTGTCCTTCTAATAACACATTTAAGTGCAAGTCTTGGAAAGAGACGTAGCCTAGACCTCGCTCAACAATATCTAGCTTTTTGCCATCCAAATAGATAGTCGGGATGGTCACTTCGAAAAGATTATTGTAGAGTTCCGATTCAAGCACAATAGCTATGTGATGCCACTTCCCTAGTTCTATTACAGGAGATTGCGTCACATAAATACCTTCATCTATCACGAGTACTAAGGAATTATCTGCCGCAGTATTCATGTTAGCCGCCACTTGTAACTCTATCTTATCTCCCGCTAGTAGCGCGCAATGCTGCGTTTTGTCTAGCTTCCACCAGCCTTCTAATGTACTATTACCCTGCACGGGCTGCGCTAATGGTAAAAGCAGTTCGTCACCGCCCACTCCCTCATACTGGAGTCCGTAAAGCTTATTCTGCGTAGAGGGGATATTATAGACAATGGTGTTTAGCTCATTATCCTTGAGATTAACATCGGGGGGTACAAGACGGATTTTGATCTCGTGCTTCCCTTTTGCACTAAGATCCGCCTTTGCGGCAAATGTAACGACCGCAGAGCCGCCATAAGCGGGGAGATTGCATGTCAAATCTTCGATGACTTCCGTTCCACCATTTACCGAGTATGCGAGTTTCACTTGATTAAGTGCAGCAAGCCCATTATTCTGTACTTTTACAGACACGTCCTGCATCGCTAAATTCCGTGCCGTCTGAGGCGCTTCCAAAGAAAGCAGAGCCAATTCGTATTCACTCGAACTCTTCCCGTCTTTTACCTCTGCTACCAGATCTATAATCTGCCCCCACGGTATCTCCTTGTTTTCTTTAATAAAAGCGTCAAGGTCGTTATCCGCAGCGAGCATAATACGCATACGTCGCTTACCAACGGTTAGCGGGGTAACATCGCGCAAAACGAAATTAAGACGGTAAATATCCTTATCGGCTTCCAACACTGCTTTTAGCATCTCTGGCGCAACGTCTTCCCACTTATTGTCATTATTTACATCCATCCAGACTCGAATAGAAGCAGGAAGATGGTTAGCCTCTGGATATTTCTGCAATGTAAACTCTAATATATTGTCACTCTTAGCGTAGAGCGTCAGTGACTTTTTATGTGTATAAGTCAGGCGTTTCTCTGAAGTTACGTTGAGACTCTCCCCACCAATCAAACGGACACGCGATATATATAAG
>CAJPTS010000035.1 GCA_905373625.1 Bacteroidia bacterium | reverse complement strand
GTTAATGGCTCCTAGGACAGCCAGTTTTAATAATTCGAGCTCGGCGTCCGAGACGGGCAGTTCGTCCTGTTGCCAGATTCCTTCAGTTTGCATAGCTACTTGCAAAAGGGCGTCGTCCGAACATTGCAACTGCGACGTCTGGCAAGCATCCTTGAGAGCAGAGATTAGATAGGCGAATTGCGTTTTATTTAACCCGCTCTGCACGGGTTCATAGCCCTCCTGCCAAGCGAGCGTCACTTGCATCTCGATCTTTCCGCGTTCCAGCCCCTCGGCGAGCAAATTCCGTAGCACGCCTTCATACATGCGATACCGATTGGGGACGCGAAGCGCTGCCATATCTAAGACTTTACTATTAACCGACTTAAGCTCTACGGTAAGCAATAATCGTTCATCACTACTACTGTACTTACCAAAACCCGTCATAGAACGAAGCATATTCTCATCTATAATTACGAACCCTCCCTCCGAACGCTGTGATGGTAAGGATTCTAGGTTAATACTACGGCAAAAAAAAGCGGACAACGGATGCCCGTTATCCGCTTACAAAGTTCTACAAATCTACAGTCTTTCCAACTGTACGGTAAAGTGACGCATGAGCGGAGCTTCCCATGCTATTTTCACTCCATGTTTGATTGAGTCACGGCGGTCGTAAACATTTTTAAGCGCAGCTGCCACCACGTCCATATGGTTATTCGTATACGTACGACGCGGGATGGCCAGACGTAAGAGATCGAGACCACCAAAGCGATTTTCCTTTGTTTTCGGATCGCGATCTGCGAGGATATAACCTATTTCGCAACCACGGATGCCTGCCTCCAGATACAATTCAATGGTTAGCGTTTGCGCTGGGAACTCCTCCTTGGGAACATTCGTCAGAATACGAGGAGCATCTACAAAGATGGCATGTCCGCCCGCAGGACGCTGATAGGGGATTCCGTATTCGTCTAATTTCTTACCCAAGTACTCTACTTGGCGGATGCGCGTATCGAGGTTATCAAACTCCGTATTTTCATCTAAGCCGACTGCAAGGGCTTCCATGTCGCGACCATTCATACCACCGTAGGTGATATACCCCTCGTTAACGATACAGAACAGCTTAGAGGCATCAAACCAATCTTCGTGCTTAGTTGCAAAGAAACCGCCCATGTTCACGATTGCGTCTTTTTTTGCACTCATCGTCATGCCGTCCACGTGCGAGAACATCTCCAAACAAATCTCCTTTATACTCTTGTTCTCGTAACCCTTCTCCCGCATCTTAATGAAGTAGGCATTCTCTGCAAAACGTGCGGAGTCTATGATAACTCTAATCCCGTGTGCGTGCGACAACCGAGCCACCTCGCGGATATTTTCCATACTCACTGGCTGTCCGCCCGCTGTATTATTTGTACAGGTGACAATCACAAACGGGATCTTGTCCTTGTATGCATTCAGAGCCGCTTCCAGTTTCTTTAGATCTACATTCCCCTTAAAAGGAATCTCCAACTGCGTATCTTTAGCCTCATCGATGGTACAGTCTAATGCAACTGCACCACGCGACTCAATGTGCCCCTTCGTCGTATCAAAATGCGAATTGCCAGGCACTACGGCATCTTTCTTTACCGTGGCAGAGAAAAACACATTCTCCGCTGCGCGCCCCTGATGAGTAGGCAGTACCAACGGAAAACCTGTTATGCGAGTTACCGTATCCTTAAACTTGAAGAACGAACGCGACCCCGCATAGCTCTCATCGCCCATCATGAGTGCCGACCACTGTCGATCGCTCATGGCGCCCGTGCCCGAATCGGTCAGTAAGTCTATAAAGACCTCCTCGGCTTCTAGTTGGAAAACATTGTAGTGTGCTTTTTTGAGCCATTGCTCACGCTCTGCGCGAGTACTCTTCCGAATGGGCTCGACCATCTTAATACGAAACGACTCTGAAAATGGTAACTCCATGATTATAAACCTCCTAATAAATTATTTCCTCCCCGCCAATCTTCCCACATATTTTCGAAGTTAATATTTATTCTGTGATTTAGAGGAATATGAAAGGCAAACGCTACTCTTTGCAAAACGTTTGCTTACTTGAGATAAACCTCTGTAATACCCCCATCACCACAAGTGGGTGAGGTATTTGTATAACTATCAACGAAAGAGGCGTGACGGAGATAATCGTGCAAAAGATTGCGAAGAATACCCGTTCCCTTTCCGTGCAGTATACTTACAAAGGGGATATTAAACATTTGTGCGTCGTCTAAAAAATGCTTTACGAGATCCATGGCTTCATCGCCTCGCATGCCTCGGATGTCAAGGTTGGGAGAGAAGTTTAAGCGCCGTTGCCGCATCGAACTTTGTGGGGTGATGGTTCGGTGTTGCCCCTGCCTATTGTTCGATGCTTGCTTTCCGTTACTCTGTTGTACCAGCTGCACGTCTGTGAGATTGAGCGATGTCATCACCTGCCCGACTGCAACGACAACTTTGTTTCCTTTTACATTTACAACCTGCCCCGTAGTCGTTCCGCCCATTACACGAACCGTAGCCCCTACTCCGATCTCGGACTTCGGAGCTCTAGTCTCTTTCTTTTCAAGTTCGGGCGTTTTTGATTCGGATTCGAGGAATGACTGATAGAATTTTAATTCCTCGCGTACGCGTTTCGTTGTCTCCTTATCGGCATTACTCTCCTTAATCAGACGCACAGTTTCCTCTATTGTGCGATTACAATCTCGGAGCATATCTTGCGCTTGACGCCGTGCCTCCGCCAAGATTTTTTGCTTTTTCTCCGCAATAAGCGCTTGTTCACGCCCAAGCTTTTCGCGCTGAGCATTTACTTCGCCCTGTAGTGTTGCCACTTTTTGACGCTCCGTTTCCAGATTACGACGTTCTGTCACGGCGATTCGCAACTGCTCCTCTAGGCTTATATACTCCTTTCCCGCAAGGTCTTCTGCATGACGGATTATATCATCCGAGAGTCCCATTTTATGTGCGATCTCAAAAGCATAACTACTACCAGGAGTCCCAACATCTAAGACATAGAGCGGAGACAACGTATCGAGATTATAGCGCATGGACGCATTTTGCATCTCCGAGGTTCGTGTAGCCAAGTTCTTTATGCAGGCATAATGCGTAGTTACAATTCCGTACGCACCTTGTTTATACAACGCTTCTAACGTTGCTTCAGCTATTGCTCCCCCAGCAGTAGGTTCTGTACCCGAGCCCATCTCGTCTATCAGAAACAACGTATGGGCACGCGCATGCTCGGTAAAGAACTTCATTGACTTCAGATGAGAGCTATACGTAGACAAATCGTCTTCAATTGATTGCGCATCGCCTATATCTAACAGCAAGTTCTCAAAAAGCCCCATCTCGCTGTTTTCCTTTAGCAAAGGCAAAAAGCCACATTGCAACATGTAAACGGCCAATGCCACAGTTTGTAACGCCACAGACTTGCCTCCAGCATTCGGACCAGAGATAACCAGCACGCGCTGCGAAGGGGTCAATGATACCGAGAGAGGAACTGGCGTCTCGCCCGTCCGCTGCATTCGTCTAAACAATAGGGGATGCTGTGCCTCTCGTAGTATAAGCTGACGCTCCTGCGAAAGAATAGGGCAAGCACCTCCCACTTGTAAGGCGTAAAGTGCTTTGGCGCGTAAAATATCTTCTGTTAGTAGTAATTCGCCACATAGCGAGAGTTGACTGAGAAAAGGGCGGCAGCGGTCAGTAAGCTCCAGTAAAATACGCGCCATTTCCTCGCGTTCGCGCTGCTCCAGCTCATTTATTTCATTCTCTAATTCCAAAACCTCGTAGGGCGTTACAAACAACGTTTGTCCCGTAGAAGAAGCACCTAACTGTAAGGAGGGCAGTTTCTTTTTATGCTGAGCGGCGATCGGGAGTACTAAACGTCCGTCGCGTACCATCACCTGTGCATTAGCTTCGGAATATCCCTCTCGCTGACAACGCGCCAAAAGCTCTTCCATTTTACGCGATACGCGGTTCGCCTTCGCATTGAGCTGACTACGGATCTGGTGCAATTCTACCGAAGCATTATCCCTCAAGTGTCCTGTATGATCCAGCACAGCATCGATCTCAGACAACACCTCTTCGGGCACTTCTATGTTTGCTATTAAGCGTTTGTGTGCTGCAAATGCATCTTCTGCATCAAAGAGCGAGGCTAAGAATTGAACGGCGTGTAATGCTGCACGAATAGAGGCAAAATCGCCCTCTTGCAAACTCCGCTCGGGTTGTTCTAAAATGAGGAGCAATTCCGAGAGATCAACAAAATACTCTTCGCTTAATGCATGAAAGAGCAAGTATTCTTTTAGCTCACGCAAGAGGTGTAAAGTTTGTTCTATCGATGCATAATCCACCGAGAACGTTGCATCTGCAATGCGACGCTTCCCTGTTTGGGTCACAGCGAGCGCCTGTACCTCGGCACGTACTAGTGTAAAACCCGTCCGCGCCTCAAAATCTACTGGATAGGTAATCAAAATAGGAATTTGTTATGGGATTCGTGCTTGAGCCTTTTTTATCCAAGAGCAAAAATAGAAATGAAAGCCGAGAGATGAAATAACCGACTTGCTCTAACTTTAAGCGCTCATACTCTCGAAGTTTTACCTAAAAAAACGAGGACAAAATCTAGATTGGCCTCTAAATAGATATTGCCTTTAGAATTTTAGTAAAATTTTGGGCTATCAACATTTCATTGGGTATTTCTGAAAAAGCCAAGGGTGTTAATTCTCTCTGGTAGTTAGAGCTTAATTTCGACCATATTCCTGAGAAATCCTTTAACAGCGGAGAATCCTTGATTGTTTTCGTACACCAACCTTCTGGTTCAGAAAATTGTTGTTGGTCGTGTATAAAAAGTTCTTGAAAATCATTCCTAAAATCAGCGGATTGAATATAATCAGAACACTCATCATCATTTACCAAATAATATATATCGTAAAAATGACGGATTTTTGAAGATAATGATTTAACCGTGTCTGTCGCAAATGAGAAGCGAAAAAGCGAAACCAATTTTTCCACAATCGTTCTTCGTTTGTCTAAAACATTGATTGCAAATGGATTCAAATCGTATTCCTCAATCAAATCGTTCTTGTTGCTAGTCATTAGATACTCCGTCAAAAACGAACAGATCTCTTGCTTGGTGTATGGATAAGGGTTAGCATACGTGTTAACCTCGATTAAAATCTGCCCTGTTTTTACTACAGAAGACGTTAGTCCGACCAAGTTTGGATATTGATAAATCGCTTTGTAGAAGCGAGAACCTTTACTTGTTACATTTGGCACGATAAGTTCATCTAGATCGGCAGACATATTCTTAGCAAGTCGTTTGATAAATATTTTTAGTTGATTCCCTGAAAAAGAATCCGCATCAATACCAGCAATATCGATATCCTCAGAAAAGCGTTTAGTTAGACGGTATGCTTTAGAAAGGGAGGTGCCCCCTTTGAAAACAACTTTGTCAGCATTGGCATTTCGAGACATGCGCTGTAAAGCACGCGTGATCCAGTAGTCCTTCTCAATAAATTCTGGTCTTATTCTCAGAGAGTTTGCAGCAAAAATGAGTAGTTGGGTAAACAGCTCCTGATTTTCGAGCAACGTCATTTTATGTTCCATTTTTTTTGCGTAGATAAGATATCTTGTGGGATTGCGAGGTTGTAAAACGTTTGATAATTCAGCGTTGTTTGTAAAATTTGGATATCCTCATTCGGATTTAACTCTTCAAGCATAGCTCCCAATAAAGCTATGGTCTGTGGCGTATATTTTAAAGCCAGTTTTTTAATTCTACTGCGTTGGTTTTCATTCAAATCTGACAATAACACTAAGAGTCTTTTACAACTATCCGCTGGTGTAGTATCTGGAATATTTTTGAAGAAACGGAGACAGTCGAGCAACTGTAAAAGAGGGATATTCTCTTTTGTAATCGTATTCCTCTGCTTTATAAATTTTATTCTGTAGTAACTACGCTGTATGCTTTTCTTGTCTTTGATAGTTCCTATTTGCAAGATGGCCGAAATTTGTGTAGTTAATCCTAATTCATTAAATATTTGATAACCTGTAATATAACCAATCAGTTTACCCTTCTCTTCCAGCAAATCTTTCACAAGCTGATAACTGCTGGGGATAAGTTCACCAAACTCGGTTGTTTTTGTTTTATAATACCGCCCTTTGGATAAACGTCGGATTTCACCCGTTTTTGTCATATTCTCCAAAACTTTGTTTACTAATTTTTGTTTGATGACACCTACGGGAAAATCGCTTGCAGAGAACACAATACCATAGTCTGTTCTCTCTATTTCTCGCCTTACTATCTCAGAGATATTTTCGTTCATAATTTCGTTTTTATACTGGTAAAAACACGAACTCCTCGTATACCATACTAACCCCGTTTTTGATACGAGCAGGCATCACGTCACGAATTCTATTCTCAGTTCCGTTGAACTGAAATTACAATGCCAAATTTACGAAAAGCGAATTCTTTCGGCGTCTAGTAGCCGAGGGGCTTTCTGGACGACTTATCACACTCCGTCGCCGCAATAGATCTTTTTGCTTGCCCCAAATATGTACTTTTGTGGAATAATAGGCTTGAGAGATGGGAAAAATTCAGATATCTACTCCTAAGGGAGTACGCGAGTTCTCACCGAGGCAGGTATACCATCGCAATAACCTGCTGACGATTTTCAGAACCATTTTTGAACAGTACGGATTCGCACCGTTTGAAACGGGCGCTATGGAAAACCTTTCGGTGCTGGAAGGCAAGTATGGCGACGAGGGCGATCGTTTACTTTTCCGCATCCTCAACTCAGGAGATTACCTAGAGGGCGTACAAGGCGATCTGCGCGAGATGCCTCGTAAGGAGCTAACTCGCGCCATTTGTGACAAAGGTTTACGTTATGACCTGACCGTCCCCTTCGCACGCTACGTGGCCACGCACTGGCAGGAGCTTCCTCATCCGTTTAAGCGCTACCAAATACAACCTGTATGGCGCGCCGATAGGCCACAAAAGGGACGCTACCGCGAGTTCCTTCAGTGCGATGTAGACGTCGTGGGCTCCCCTTCGCTCCTCAACGAGGTTGAACTACTCTCACTAGTTGCCGAATGTTTCTATGAACTGGGGATTCGTATCGATATCCATATTAACAGCCGCCTAATACTAGAGGACATCGCCGAACAGATGGGACACCCAGAACTGCTAGTCCCCATGACGGTAGTGCTAGATAAACTAGACAAGATTGGAAACAACGCTGTCAAAAAGGAGTTGGAAGCCTTAGGCTTTTCTTCAGAATCTGTTTCAGAACTTCTCAATATTTGTGCGGAGGAGTCTGTCGAGGCTACGCTAGAAAAAATCAGTGCTTGGCTGCCTAATACCCCGAAAGCGCAAGCCCATTTAGCCGATATTCTGGGAATAATTGATGCCATCTACCCCTTCCTACACGCTCTTACTTCAACAGAGCCTTCAGCTTATTTAGAGGCGGATAGATATTGCTGGCCAGACGAGATAAAAATACACTTCACGCCCTCTTTAGCCCGTGGGTTAAGCTACTACACTGGCGTCATTTTTGAAGTTACTGCGCGTGATGCTAATATGGGGGCAATATGTAGTGGCGGACGCTACGACAATCTCACCGAGCTCTTTGGGCTTAAAGATGTATGCGGTGTAGGACTCTCTTTTGGCATTGAGCGGATATTTGATATTCTCTCTGAGCGCCCCGAGTGGGATGAGAACTATTCGATGGTAGATCTCCTCTGCGGAGGCGAAGATGATAAACAGCTTTATTGTAGTTTAGCTATATCGCGTTTAGCACGTTTAGCGAACCTCCGTACGCTGCTTCTACCTGATGCTACAAAGCTAAAGAAACGATTAGAATATGCAGACAAGAATCATATTCGATGGGTGCTTATAGATGCAGACGTAGATACGGTCAATATCGGTATGCCCATTAAGGTTCGGGATATGGACACTGGGCAAGAGTATAAAGACGACTGCGAAGTTGTATTAGCACAACTCTCTGAGATAAAAGATGAAGAACTAGACGATTGATAAAAAAGACGAGAATGAAGAACGTTTTTTATATTTCACCTGAGCCATTAACGCTTGAGCAGTTAGGCGAACTGCTTGCCTACCCCTCCATTCGCTTAGAGCTATCTGCCGAATCCGAAGCACGCATACAGAAATGTCGTGACTACTTGGATAAGAAGATGGAACAAGAATCGAAGCCCATCTATGGTATCACGACTGGGTTCGGATCGCTGTGTAATCGCAGTATCAGCCGCGAGGAACTTACTACGCTGCAAGAAAACTTGGTAAAATCTCACGCGTGTAGTACAGGCGATGAGCTCCCCTCCGAGATTATACGTCTCATGCTCATACTGAAGGCACACGCCCTCTCCTTAGGTAACTCTGGTGTACAAATAGCAACGGTACGACGCATACTAGATTTATACAATAACGGCGTACTCCCCGTGGTATACGATCGGGGCTCGCTGGGCGCGTCTGGCGACCTTGCCCCCCTCGCCAACCTCTTCCTTCCCCTGATCGGCCTAGGTGAAGTCCGTTTCGGCGGTGAGCGCAAACCAGCCGCTGAAGTATGTAATCACTTTGGCTGGGAGTCTATCCAACTACAATCAAAAGAAGGCTTGGCGCTACTGAATGGGACTCAGTTTATGAGTGCGCACGGCGTCTACGCGTTACTCCGCATCCGTCGCCTGTCACAGTGGAGCGATATCATCGCAACTCTTTCTTTAGAAGGTTTTGATGGGCGCAAAGAGCCTTTCCACCCGAACATCCAGTCCGTACGCCCTCATGCTGGTCAGACCGAGACCGCTGCCGCAATACGCAAGTACTTGGAAGGGAGCGAACTCATCGCCCGCGAGAAAAAACACGTACAAGACCCGTACTCCTTCCGTTGTGTCCCACAGGTTCACGGTGCGTGTAAGGATGCGATCCACTATGCCGAGCAAGTGGTACTGACCGAGATCAATTCTGTGACTGATAATCCTACCATTTGGCCTGATGAGGATCTGATCATCTCGGGGGGTAACTTCCACGGCGAGCCCTTGGCGCTAACCTACGATTTCGTAGCGATGGCCGTATCAGAGCTTGCAAACATCTCCGAACGCAGAGTAGCACAGCTCATCTTCGGTTTACGCGACTTGCCCGAATTCCTAGTAGCGAAACCTGGTCTGAACTCGGGCTTCATGATCCCACAATACGCGGCAGCAGCCATGGTAAGCCAGAACAAACAGCTTTGTACACCCTCTAGCGTAGATTCTATCGTCTCGTCTAACGGTCAAGAAGACCTCGTCTCTATGGGGGCTAATGGCGCAACCAAACTCCTGCGCGTAGTAGATAACACCGAGCGTGTATTAGCTATCGAACTGATGAATGCTGCGCAAGCCATAGAATTCCGCCGTCCTGCAAAGAGTTCGCCGATCTTGGAAAAAGTGCTCGCTGCATTCCGTGCTGTAGTACCCGCCGTAGATGTAGATAAGGTGATGTACACAGAAATAGAACACAGCGTAGCTTTCTTGCGCGATACGAATCCCGAGAACTTTATTTAGCCGAATAAAGTACCAAGCAGGGGTATACCATAGTATTATGCCCTGCTTTTTTTTACAAAGTCGGATTCCGAACAATGGGTAGAATTCTTGCGTTGGATGTAGGACGGAAGCGTACTGGTATCGCAACCACTGATCCGCAACAAATTATTGCCACGGGGTTATGTATGCAACCAACCCACGAGGTGGTAAATTACCTGAAGCAGTACATGGCAGCGAATGACGTGGAAGCTATCGTGATTGGCGAACCGACAACCGTACACGGCGTCCCCTCAGAATCTATGCAGTATATTACGCCATTAGTGAACCAAATACGTCGGGCATTTCCCCTGCTCCGCCTTGAGATGTACGACGAACGTTTTACCTCTCGCCTCGCACAACAAGCAATTTTAGAGAGCGGCGCACGTAAGAAACAAAGACAAGACAAAGGACTCGTAGATATGGTAAGCGCCGTAATCATCCTACAGTCCTATCTGGAAGCACGTACTTGGGAGAGATCGAGAGAATGAGACCCATATATGTTTACGGATCTGCCGTTCTTCGGCAGATAGCCGCCCCCATTGATGCTAATTATCCGCAACTGACGGAGCTGATAGCCGAGATGTTTGAGAGCATGGATAAGTCTGACGGTATCGGGCTTGCTGCACCGCAAATCGGGCTTTCAATACGTCTTTTCGTTGTAGATGCTTCGGCATTTGCAGAAGAGCACCCCGAGCTCAACGGATTCCGCAAGGCATTTATCAATGCGCAGATTTTAGAGCGCAGTGCCGAGACCATAAGCTTCAACGAAGGATGTCTGAGCCTTCCAGGCATACATGGCGACGTAGTCCGTCCCACATCGATCCGCATGCGTTATTGCGACGAACAATTCGTAGAACACGAGGAGACCTTTTCTGGGATTGTGGCGCGCATCATCCAGCACGAGTATGACCACATAGATGGGAAGCTCTTTGTAGATCACTTCTCGGCTATAAAGAAGCGTCTTATCCAGTCCAAGCTAAAGAATATTGCCCGCGGGCAGTTTAACGCCGATTATCCGTGTAAAATAGAGTAGCATCCCGCTACAAACTCGTTCGAAAGATGCAGGAGCAGGAGGCATATCGCACCCTCTTAGCATCAGCGTTAAGTCCCATAGAGACTACACACGGCACGGGGAGTAGAATCTGGATAGTATGGCTGGCGCTAGCCTTTATTGTAGGGACGCTATTCGGACTGGAGGGTATTATCGTCGTAGGGAGTGGCACTATTTTCCTTTTAGGCTGTGCACTATTTCTCGAACTCGTTTGCCATCATTTTTTTACCCAGCACTCGGTCACTCTTACCTTCACCCTCGCATTACTCTTCGTTTTTACGCTCGGCGTGGAACGTAGTACTCCCATTTATACCTACTCACAGCACCCTCTTCCGCCGCCACAAAAGCTCACGGCGTTAGTTGTACTAACAGGGACGGGCACTACAACAAAGCTAGGCGATTCGTATCCTGCCCACCTCGTCGCTACCCTTGCGAACGGTAAACAGACACCGTACAACATCAGAGGACGCGTGCTATTTCCTAATACAGATAGTACCACACGCAGCCTTAGGATCGGACACCGAGTGCTTGCGACAATAGATTTTGCACAAAACGCGGGCAGCAATCCGAATGGTTTTGATCTAGTAGCATGGCAACTCCGACGGGGAGAGTTATTTACGGGGCGCGTGGCACGGAATTCGGTACAGATACTCGGCACAGATTCAACCATTACTCCTCCGCTCTTTGCATCACTACGAGCACGCATTATAACCAGCTTTGCTCAAGCAGGTTTACAAGGTAATGCTTTGGAACTCGTAAAAACCATGAGCATCGGAGCACGCGAAGAGTTACCTGCCGAGGTGCGCGATAATTTTAGTCGCTCAGGAATTGCACATTTGCTAGCGCTCTCAGGACTGCACTTAGGCTTTATCTATGCCTTTTTTGCTTTTTTCTTTCACCTAATCCCGATAGATCGCCTCTTCAAACGCATTGTGCGCGAAGTAGTACCTCTGCTAGCCACTTGGCTTTTCGTGCTCGTTGCAGGCGCTAGCCCCTCGCTCCTCCGTGCCGCAATCATGCTCAGTATTTGGAGCTTTAGTCGCATATTCTTTTTGTACTGGCACTCATTAGATGTCCTTGCCTTAGCCGCAATTGTAATCCTTTGGCTAAGTCCCGCTACACTTTACGACCTAGGCTTCCAGCTTTCATTCAGCGCCTTACTCGGTCTTATACTCTTTTACCCCGTATTAAAACCCTATACCTATACACGCTTCCGCCCTTTAACATGGGGGTTACAACTACTCTGCGTATCGCTCTGTGCACAAATCGGGACACTCCCCATTACCCTCCATGTCTTTGGCACACTCCCTCTTTTTTCGCTTTTTACGAATATTCTCGCCATCCCCTTAGCAGCCGTTATAGTCTCATTAGCATTATTGATTACGCTTGTACCATTAGGCGGTACATTAGCGCAACTAGGCGGCACAATCTTGCAATATTGCGCCGATGCACTACTCTGGATAAGCGAACACGTGTCTACGTTACCTGGCGTGACCCTAAGTGGATTACGCATCCCACTCTACATAGCATATCTGCTTGCGAGTATTTTCGTTTTTGCGGGGGTATTCGTCCTGATTCGGAGGCGATGGAGTATAGTAGCTAGTATGGCTTTTGTTCTTGCATTTTTAGGGGCTTTGTGTGCCGAAATAGTTCAAGCTGCAACAACAGCCGAGGTAGTGGTATACCAACAAACGTACGGAACTACCGTAAGCATTCGGGAGGGAAGAAATATACAGGGCGTATACCTACAAAACAGCAGGGGTGCTGCACAAAACATTACACGCTATGCTAACGGCGTATGGGGAGCAACAATAACAATTGATAGTGCCGCTGCGCACACTTTCTTGACGCCAACCGAGTACGGCTATATAGTCAGTAAGCCACTACAGATTGCCATTCCACTAGGTAGACCTCCGTCAAGTAACAATGGCATAAAACAACCGACGGATTTGCTTTTACTAACACGAGGCTGTGAGTGGCGCGCCTCAGATCTCCTACTGCACTTTGCACCGCACGAAGTAGTAATAGATGGTTCGTACCCGCGCTGGCGGCTAGAGGCTATGGCAGGGGAACTTGTACAGCACGGTGTCCGTGTACACAATACGCGCTCTAATGGTGCTTGGATGTGGCGCGCGAAGCGTTCTGCAAACTAAAAACTCGCAAGACGCAGCTGAAGCAAAAACACACCACGACACAAATGAAGCTGACGTCCTGCGAGCCCAAACAAATCGAAAAATGAATGACACAAGATAGGAATGATTTGCAAAAGGCGCGCAGACAAAAAAGTTCCAAGCTTCATCAGGTTCAAGGTACTAGGTACGAAGTACA
>CAJPTS010000034.1 GCA_905373625.1 Bacteroidia bacterium | reverse complement strand
AGGTAACCACAGAAGGTTCAGCCGAGGACGCTATTGCCCAGATTAAGGAGCAAGGGTATCTCAAGAAGGTTCGTGCCACGAAACGTCCTATCCACCTCGTGGGCGTGAGCTTTGATGAAAAAACTCGCAACGTCAAAGAGTGGAAGGAGGAGATCGTGGAAAAGTCCGCTAGAGGATAATTACTGCGAAGCGCGTTTCATTATTACACGATATTGGATTGTACTACGTCCCACTTTAGGTTGTAGTCTTCTATTGTGGGGAGAGTTGTCGCGCGTACGGGGTTAGCTTGTATTTCGCTCTGTTTTTGTTTATGTGAAGGATAATACCTCGTTGTATAATTCTCTCAGCGGGTTTGTCTTGTAGCAGAGCTCCTTTGAAAGCACAAAAAATTTCTTGTGCACGGACTTATTACGATTTGCTACCTTTGCACTTTGAAAGCGTAAGAATTTAATTGATTTTCATGGGACGTACAATAGTCGTTGCACTCGGCGGAAATGCGCTTTTACGAGGCAACCAAAAGGGCACGGTAGAAGAACAAATCGCCAATACCCTTGATACGATGGAACATCTTGTTCCCCTCTTAAAGGAGGGTGTAAACTTGGTGATTGGTCACGGCAATGGTCCGCAAGTGGGCAATATCTTAATGCAACAAGCGGCAGGGGAAGAAACGTTTGCTGTTCCTTCGATGCCTTTGGATGTCTGCGTGGCAGAATCTCAAGGCTCTATCGGTTATATGATAGAGAGTGCTTTGCACACAGTGATGAAAAATCATGGTATACAGCGCGAAGTGTGCTGCTTGGTGACCCCCGTTCTTGTAGACAAACAAGATAAAGCTTTTACAAACCCAACGAAGCGTGTGGGGAAAATTTATACCAAGGAAGAGGCTGATGCGTTAGCTAAGAATCAGGGCTGGATATTTAAGGAGGAAGTTCGTACGACTGGCTCTGGTTGGCGTCGCGTTGTACCTTCGCCTAAGCCCATAGAGGTACTCAATGCTCGTTTGGTAAAGCGTTTAGCAGAAGAAGGTGTGATTGTAATAGCTGCGGGCGGCGGTGGTATCCCCGTAGCCTATAAAGCTGATAAGACCTTAGAACCTATAGAGGCGGTGATTGATAAAGATTCGGCTAACTCTGTATTGGCACGAGAAATCGGAGCAGAGGAGTTCTATATTTTAACCGATGTACCGAATGTTTATATCAACTTCCGTAAACCTGAGGAAAAGAAACTTGAGCAAGTTACAACAGCAGAGTTGAACGACTATTCTGCAAAAGGCATGTTTGGCGAGGGAAATATGGCACCTAAGATCCAAGCAGCCATAGATTTTGTGCAGAACGGCGGAAAGGTCAGCGTGATAACAGATGCAGATAGTCTCGGGACAAACGGGGGAACACGAATTTCAAAGTAGTAGAATCCATTAAAAACGTAATATAGTCATGGCAGTTAATTTGCGGAATCGTCACTTTTTGAAGTTGTACGACTTCACTCCTGAAGAAATCCGTTTCTTCCTTCGTCTGGCCGCTGATCTTAAGAAGGCTAAATATGCAGGTACAGAGCAGCAGCTCCTTAAGGGTAAGAATATCGTCCTTCTCTTTGAAAAGGATTCTACTCGCACCCGTTGTTCCTTCGAGACTGCTGCACACGACCAAGGTGCTGGCGTTACCTATTTAGGTCCTTCGGGCTCGCAGATGGGAAAGAAGGAGTCTATGAAAGATACAGCACGAGTGTTGGGGCGTATCTATGACGGAATTGAATATCGTGGTTTTGAACAGTTCAAGGTAGAAACCTTGGCTCAATATGCGGGCGTGCCAGTTTGGAATGGGCTGACAAACGAATGGCATCCTACGCAGATTTTGGCAGATTTTCTTACCATGCAGGAACACATAGATAAACCGCTTCGTCAGGTAAAGTTCTGCTATCTCGGTGATGCGCGCTACAACATGGGGAATTCGCTCATGATGGGAGCTGCAAAGATGGGAATGGATTACCGCGCTGCAGCGCCTAAAGCGTATTGGCCAGATCCTGCTATTCTAAAAATGGCACAAGATGTTGC
Source organism: Bacteroidia bacterium (assembly GCA_905373625.1). Lineage (GTDB taxonomy): Bacteria > Bacteroidota > Bacteroidia > Bacteroidales > CAJPTX01 > Bacteroides_D. Next base: position 11,234 of record CAJPTS010000034.1, on the reverse strand, counting down.
TAAGACAACAGGTGCTAAGATCACCATTACAGAAAACGTGGCTGAAGCAGTAAAGGGGTGTGATTTCCTTTATACCGACGTATGGGTGTCTATGGGCGAGCCTGCTGAAGCATGGGCAGAGCGCATTAAGCAGATGATGCCTTACCAAGTGAATGCTAAAGCAATGGAGCTTACTGGCAACCCCGATTGTAAGTTCTTGCACTGCTTGCCAGCTTTCCACAATCGTGAAACGACTATTGGCGAAGAAATCTACCAAAAGTATGGTGCAGACGCACTCGAGGTTACAGAAGAAGTATTTGAGTCGCCCGCATCTATCGTATTTGATGAGGCAGAGAACCGTCTACATACTATTAAGGCGGTCATGGTAGCAACATTGGGTAAGTAAAAGTAATCTTTTGTTTGTAGAAGCCCCCTGCGTTACGGCGTAAGGGGGCTTTTTTATTGCTAACCATAAGCTCGGTAGAGAGAGCATTGCACCTGTAATGCTTATAACCAGCGTCGTACTCTCTTTAGATATTCTTTATACGGCTTGCCATAAAGTTCTTTTAGCGTTTTTTCTTCGGGTAGGATCTGAAAGCGTGTGATATAGACTACAAAAACAAGAAAACCAATCCACGACAAATAATTGCCGAAACCAAAGATAAGCCCTGTAAGCCCCACAGACATTCCTAAGTACATTGGGTTTCGGCTGAAACGAAAAATTCCCGTATCTACGATGCTAGTACATTTTTCAGGAGTAGTGGGATTGAGTGTTGTCTTTTTCTTCCGAAATTCCCATACGCCCAGCAAGGCAACAACAATGCCCAAGACGATAAATGAGACACATAGCACTACGGATCTTATTCCATAAAAAGGGAAAACGTATGGGACGCCTACAATAATCCCAGCCGAAATAATCAAAACAACAACGGGAGGCACTTTACAGTCTAACATTTTAGGTTTGGGTCTGTAACTTTCTGTTCAGATGTTCTCTACGCTCCTTTTTGCGCGTGGAGTCGCAGTCTTTTAATTCTCTTTTGATTAAAGGAAGCAGCTCCTCTGCCAACAGATACATTTGTGTCGAAAATAGGATAGGGATTCCGAACTCATCTACAGAGTAATTCTCTCTTGCATTTTTGATAGCAGTCTCGATATCGTATATAGCGAGTTTAGGATTAATGCCTCCCGATTTTTTGCAGTTGAGATACGTTTTGAACGCACTGCTAATTTTTCGTTTGACATCTGGTTTATTAAAATCAGTTGGTGGTTCTGAGAATTCTCCATAGTAAAGCCAAATCTCGAAACAGGGGTTGCTGATGATAAGATGTAGTTGCTCCTTTGCGCACATCTCTATGATGTCTTGAAGTTCACAATAAAAATGATCAACATCAGAAAGTAGAAAGATCTTGTCTGGATTTTCTCTGTCTTGACTCTTTTTGTACTGTTCTTTTTTTATTCTTGCGATTTCTAATAAACCTTTAGGATTTAAGTTTTTGGGGTCTGCTATGAATTCTATTTTTAGACGCCGAAAGTGGTCTTGATTTGATACTAATTTGAGATAGTTTTTTTCTCTTTTTTCGCCCCCAGATACTACGACGTAAAAGGATTTTGCGAGGCAAAATCCTTCCTCTTTTTTATACCCCCTCTCGGGTTCTATTATTGGAGGTGTGTTAGATGTAGTTTTATCTTTATTTGTTTGCTTTTCAAAAGGTGGGCGAGGCTCTTTTTCCAGATTTGCTTTCTCATAGTTCATCTGCACTGCCTGTTGTATAAAAAATGGGCACGCCTCCGTAGCGACCATCTAGATATCCTCTTTCGATATCTATGGTATGATGTATTTTGTAGTCATTAAGCGAATACATGAGCGAATTGCCTTCTTCTTTTTCGGTAAACCAAATTTCGTCGGGGCGTAATAGCTCTTGCTGGTTTAGCAAAATAGTCGAGTGAGTAGTGAAAATGAGCTGACCATTTCCTTGGGTTGCCCCGTAGAGGTGTAGTAGGTTATAAATTAAAGCTGGGTGTATACTATTGTCTATCTCATCTATGAAAATAATTTTTCTCTTATACAGAGCATCGTATAAAGATGGCATTAAGAGTAGAAGGCGTACTGTCCCATCAGATTGAGCTCTGATATTCATTTGCTTATTGTAGCCTTTTTGCCCTATTTGATTAAATAGCAATTCGGTCACCCTTCTTTCGGCATTTTGTGTAGAAATGTCCAGAATATTGCGGTTATTTTGCATCCGAGCTATATTCAAATTGTCAGAAGACGTGTCGTTGTTTACGATACGTTCCAGTTCATCTGCATTTTTATTGTGCTTGATCCACTCATCAAATGAAGTTGTTTTTACATCGAGTGATTGGATACCAAGCCCTATTTCGGAGAAAATGCGATTGGTAAAATCCAGTATATCTCTGTCGTTGTTCAATAATTGGATGAGGCGTGGTACAATGCTATTGATAGTAATAACTTCCGTCTGTTCGTTAAACCATTTGTACGCGTTTTGAGCATCTTCGGAATTAAGAATAGGGAACTGGTTATTAAGGTATAGTAGTGAAGTATGTGGGTTTTGCGAAAGCAACTGCCGAACGGCGTCTTGCATTGGTAAAGTAGGAGATATAATCTCTGTACCTTTTCGTTCAAAGACAACAATATTTTCCCGTCTACCGAGCCCAGAAAGTGACAGCTTTTCCGAAACTTCATTCTTTCCAATATCTACGTTATAGAGATAATATCTCTTTTGGTAGAGAAACTCTATTTGAAAATAGATGACTTCCGACGGTTTTGCTGCAAGCTGAAAGAAGTATTCGTCTAGACCAAACTCCAGAGACGATAAATAGTCGCCCTTAGTGACAAAACCTCGCAGAAAATCAAAAGCCTTAATAAAATTTGATTTGCCTGACCCGTTTGCCCCATAGATAGCGGCAACCTTCAGTAGCGGGACTTCGTTTTCTGTATAGATGTGATTTGCGAATTTTGTCCGTTTGTTGTTGGGAAACATATCAAACGAAGTCTGCTCTTGGAAAGAAAGAAAATTAGTAATCACGAAACGAAGTAACATAGTCGCAGTGTTTTCTATAGAACTCTAACAAAAATAGAAAATATTGTGTGAAAATATCACGGCTATGTTTTGACAGTTGGGAAAATCTAATGCCCGTTGTGGAAAAACTAATGTAGCTTAGTCATTAGCGCAGGGAGTGATCGCTACTAGGATAATGCTCTCCGCTTCCCGCTTTGAACTGCCCCACTCTTGTTACATTTACGGAAAGAAAACAGCACTAAAATGCGACAACTAGGTGCTTATACTTGCGTCTTCTTGCTCTTTGTACTCTTTACGGGAGTTCTGCGAGCGCAATATTACTTCGATGGTGGCGAGTCTGATTTTATGCGACGCTACCAGTTGCAGAAAGATAACTTCCGTATTATCTTTCCACGGTGGGGCGACTCTGCTGCAAGGTGTGTAGCAGACCTTCTGGAGTACAATGCGCCAACAGTTGCAATCACTTCGCGCAAGTACAAAAATTTCCCTATCGTTTTACGCCATCTTACTCCCTATAGCAATGGCTCTGTAGCTTGGACACCTGCGCGGATGGAGCTTTATAGCCTCTCGGGCGGAGAATCTGCCGAACCTACACCGTGGTTGAAGCATCTCGTTTCACACGAGCTACGACACTATGCGCAAATGAATGCGTTGAATTGGAAGGCTGTGCGAATTGCAGGTTATCTACTTGGGGAACAAGCAGTCGCGCTTGCATCGGCAGTTACTCCTATGTGGTTTTTGGAGGGCGATGCCGTCTATTATGAGAGCGCAAATGGGCGAATAGGGCGCTTACATTCTGCCACACAGTATCAGCATTACAGAACGGAGCAATTATCTGGTGCGCACCTTTCGTATGATCAACATCTTAATGGATCGTATTACCGTTTTGCCCCCAATCATTACCATTTCGGATCGCTTATGGTCGACTATGGTTATGCAAAATACGGAGCAGAATTCTGGCCAGAGATTTTGAATTATACATCGCTAAATTTCTATCAAATATTCCCTTTTCATTTTGCCATAAAACGTTATACGAGGCTTACACGTCCCCAACTCTTTTCTCGTGCACTAGGTTATCTAGACTCGGTAACGCGTACTGATACTGCGCACTATCCTTCACAAAAAATAGGGGCATATCAGTCAGAACTATTTCCGCATTACTCCCCCACTTTGCGGAAGTATTTTTATTTACAGCGCAGTTATGCTGAGTGGCAAGCGCTTTACAGGACGGAGGCAATAGAGAGTGCCATACGTGAGCGTTTTGTACCAATTCGGAGTCTTGCGGGGAATATTCGTTACGACGACACGGTTGCTGCGTGGGTGCAGCTAAAGTCAGATCCGCGGTGGAATAAAGAGCAAAGTGCTGACATATGGTTGTGTAATCTCTCTACGGGAGGGACACGTAAGCTAACAAACGGAGTAAAGACTATTTCTCCGTTACCTAATTTACTGCGCAAGGTGGTACAAAGTATAGAGGTACAACCTCGCGGTGAGTTTGTACTAACAGAACGCAGATTGAGCGATGGGCAATTGCAAGCCCTAGAGGCAGAAAGATTTCGTGGTTGGGAACTTCGTGAACTGTGTGCGGGTGTCTCTAGTACAAAAACAGTGGTGCGTGCTGTTCAAGACGCTGGAGCATATCTTTTACACTATGACTGGCAGACGCGACAGTTAGATACTATTTTAGGACCGTTACAGAAAGATATTTCCCACTTAAGAGCCGATACATCGGGTATTTATTTTTCAATGAGCCATGACTATGTACGACAGGCTTTTTACCTCCCGTGGCGTCAACCAACTGATTCTACTGTTCTTCTACAAGCTTTGTCATTAGATTCCTATGGGGCGGAGTATGTTTGTCCGTTAGATACGGTGCTATTATATGCAGCTTATACACTCAATGGTTACCAAGTGCGCACGGCTAAACGGGAATTAGGCAAGGTGGTTGAAATAGCGAACGTAAAACCGCAGCTTCTAATGCCACAACCAGCTCGTTATAAGAAAGTTACACATCTTAGCCAAAGTGCCACTTCGTCTCCACTTCGTCCTTACTCTTCAAGGCGAAATGCATGGAATTTTCACAGTTGGATGCCTTTCTACTTTAATCCCAAAGGTGATATAGAGACTCTCTCGCAGACTAAACTAGGACTAACTGCAATGTCGCAAAATGCAATGGGGTCGTTAGCCGTAGTGGCTGGATATTTTTATGATCATGGACACGGCGGTTCGTTGACTCTTGAGTGGCTTGGTGCTTGGCCTCGTCTTTGGTTCACAGCTTATACTGATAGGCGTTTACAGACCTACTCGCTTCCTTCACACAATGTGCTGCGTCGTACACAGTATTACGCTTCTGAACTGGGATTGAATTTTCCCTACGCGTGGGGAGAAAGAATGTACAATTATCATTTTACTGCTTCGCTTGCCGCCAGTGTCAATAGTGGTTATGTTTATGATGCCCAAAATGCTACACTTTGGCATGGACTTCCTGCTTTGCGAGCTTCTCTTTCCTTCTCTGTTTTACAACTCAGTGCACGTCAATGTTTATTCCCTCGTTTAGGTTTCAGTATTAGCGTCGCAGCACGTACCTACCTATTACCCCGAATAGAATTGTCCAGAGTTTTTGAAACTAAGCTGGTAGGTTATTTGCCTGGGATCGGACAGACGCATGCTTTACGGCTTTCACTTTATTCTCTTCAACAAGGTTTAGGCACCATAGAGCAGGTTTTTTCTTTCACAAGGCGCTCGCTATGGTTCGATGCCTCGGAATCTCTTAGTCGTGGTAAAACCACGTTTCAAGCAGATTGTGATTATGCACTACCATTGGCTTATCCTGATCTCAATCTGGGGGCAGTCTTCTTTTGGAAGCGAATTTATACAGTATTGTTTGCTAGCTTTCGGCAACGGAAAATGCCTGACTATACTGCGGCATATACCCGCGTGGTAGGTCTAGAACTTTTGAACGATTTTCATTTTCTACGAACACAATACCCGTTTCGTTTGGGAGTCGTAGCCTCTTATTCACCGTTTGGCGATTCGTTAGGTCCGCAGTCGCGTCGTCTCTGGTCATTGCAGGGGGCTTTTAGTATCGGAATAGGCGAGAGACACGAACGCCCCGAGTTGAGGTTTTAGAAGAAACTGAATTCGGCATAATGTGCAAGCTAAAGTAAGTACAAGCTACGTGGTACGAAGGAGCAATTAGTTAAAAGTTACGTAAAGTGCTTATTGAGTCATTTGTCTCTCGTCTTTTGTCTTTACCTTAGTTTCATACTTGCGCTTTTAGGCGCGCCTCGCTTACAAGCAATAAAGAATATAGGCGTTGCGTTTTCAATAAGACTTAATTCTTAGTGCCGTGAGCCGCGTAAAATTCTTTGTATTCCGCATTCTGCCGTTGTTACTCCTTTGGGCTAGTAGTAATTTATACGCACAAACTAGCTCGACGGTCTTAAACCGCCCACGCAATGAGGAACGCTTTATCCGCTTCGGGATCGGAATAGGTCTCAATGTGATGGACTTCCGTCTATTAAACAGCGGCGTCCTGTCCAAACCGACTCTCTATGCCGATTCTACTCGGTTCTACGGTACGGTTAAAAGACTTCACCCTGGTTTCAATGTCAATGCTTTAATGCGCTTCCGCATTAACAATAATATGCATGTCCGTATTCTACCAGGCATTTGTTTCGGGCAGCGCGACATCACGTTCTATAACATCGGAAAGAGTGGCGACCGCGAATGGGAGGATATTCGTATGCCCATAGAGTCGTCGTATATTGAGATGCCGATCCTATTTTGTTATTCCGTGCCTCGGCATTCAAATGTGCGACCTTACGTTTGCGCAGGCGTCAACGTTAAAGCGGATATGGCGGCCTTCAAGAAGCTAAAGTTGGAAAACAAACAGTATCTGCGCTTGCAGAAGTTTGATTTTGCCTATGAGATAGGCTTTGGTATTGAGTTTTACTTCTACTATTTCAAGATGGCGCCAGAGTTGAAGTGGTCGGGGGGAATTCTTAACACACTTGCGCCAGAAACGGCTGAAGGGAAAGAGTATTATCACTCTGCCATTAAGAGTTTGACCTCGCAAATCGTAATGCTCTCGCTAATTTTCGAGTAGTGGGAAACTTTCCGAGTTGTATTTTTGTATATGAAAGGGCGGGCGTTCGTATTGGAACGATTCGCCTTTTGTAGAAATAAGATTCATGGATAGACACGAGACTCGACAGCTCTTCTCCTTTCATATCGAACCGCGGTATAAGAGTCAGAGGGTACTTACTGAAACTAGCGAACTTTTTAACTTAGACGAGAGGATACGTCTCTACCAACTCTCTGATCTTGCCACGCAGATAGCCGAGATACAGGGTACGCCCACACCACAATTTAGTACTCCGCATCATCTAATCCTTGCATCAGATCACGGCTTCTTTGCCGCGTCGCAGCACCAATCTTCGCAATTCTCTTCAATAAAATGGGCTACTGAGGTCGCACGCGGGCAGCATTTTGTTAACTACCTCTGTCGGCAGCACGGTTTTGCTCTTCGCATTGCAAATACGGGGCTTGCAGTCACGCCTTCCCCTTCTCTTGGCATTGTGAATGTAAGTCAAGGACATGCCACCAAACATTTTTATGCTGAGAATGCCATGACAGACGAACAGCTCTCGCGTTGTATTGATAGTGGGCGACAGTTGGTTACAAACATCGCCTCGCAAGGCTGTAATGTGCTTTCTATTGGTTTATTGGCACATGGTACACGTATTCCTGCCGCTATGTGGGCAGAGTATATGGTGGGTATCCCATTAGAAAAATCGCTTTCGCCCGAACGCTTAGCTTATTGGGGTAACCCAGAGTTGTCTATTGAGCGTCTCAATCAGCACGTAGAGCAAGTGCGTGAGCAGCTCCGTACTTTACCTGAGCTCATGCAGCATTATGGCGGGTTTGAATTGGTTGTTGCTGTTGCAGCCATTTTACAGGCCGCCGAACTACGGATGACGGTACTGATAGATTCATTCCCCATTCTTACAGCGCTTTATGCTGCCTCTACCATTGCGCCTTCGGTTACAGATTACTGTATTCTTACGCATATGGAGCTCCTCGAGGGTATGGAGCTTCTCGCTGCGCGCCTAAAGATATCGCCCGTCCTACGTCTCGGTCTTTCGGCTTCGGAAGGCATCGGGGCACTCGAGGCATACAGTATCATAAATAGTGCATTATACCTCTTGCAAATACGTGCGCAAGGAGTATTGCGCTGATCGCAGTAGCTTATGATAGTATACATTGTGCGTCATACTTCGGTTGATGTTCCTTACGAAATCTGTTACGGACAGACCGATGTGCCCGTTCGCGAGGCGTCTTTTACCGCGGAAGCTGCTTGTGTGAAAGAGAAACTATCAGCTCTTTCTTTTGAAGCCGTATTTACAAGTCCTCTTACCCGTTGCGTACGTTTGGCGACGTTCTGTGGGTACGACGATGCTATTCGAGACAAACGGCTCATGGAGCTTAATTTTGGTGACTGGGAATGGGTATTCTTGTACGATCTGCTAGATGTCCCAGAAGTCAGTTCTTGGTTCAAAAACCAAGTGCAAGAACGTACGCCTAATGGCGAGTCTTTTCTCGATATGCAAGAACGTCTGCTCAATTTCATAGAAGAGCAGAAGGCAAAGGGCTACGAGCAGATTTGTCTTTTCGCTCACGGTGGAATTCACCTCTGCGCACAAATGCTACTTGGCAAAAAGTTTAATAATGACGTCTTTATGCATCTGCCTCCCTATGGGAGCGTTATCGAATATGAGTTTTAAGATATTCCGTTGTTGTACGCTTGCCGTAGGTCTTCTTTTTTTCTTTTCTCTCTCGGAGGGTAGAGCTCAACTCCCTTTCTACCCCGAACGTTACCATCGTGCCGTTTCATGGCAAGCACGGGGATGGCATACGGCTGCTGCGCAAGTGTTTGATTCGTTACTTGCTAAACGGAGCGACATAGAATATTTACGTGGCTCTGTACTCAGCTATTTAGCTCTGGAACATGTTGACTCGGTGCAGCAACGCCTCAAGAAATATGAGATGGCTAAATTACCTGCTTATGCATTGTTAAAGGCAGAGGTGGGATGTTATACGGGCAATCTGACGGAAGGCGTAGCGAACTTGTCGCAATACTTAGGTGCTCGCTACAAACTTTCAGAGCAGCAACTCATGCGCGATACGCTATTAGATCCGTGTCGCAATCGGAAAAGTTGGGATTCGCTGTGGGCACTGCAGTGGTATACGTCAGAGCAACAGAGCCAGAATTATCTGGAATATTTGGCATATAAAGGCGATTGGCACTTACTGTTAGAGGAGTTAGACACGCAATACGCTCGTCTTGCCAAACGACACGAATATGCATTCTTACGCGCTCAGGCGCTCGAAGGAATACACGACTTAAAAAGCGCCCTGCTTGCATCAGAAATTGCCACGAAACAGCGCCCCCATGAACAACGCTATGTAATACTTCGTGCGCGTTTAATGCTCGCACTCGGATACAAACGGCAGGCAGAGGCAATGCTGGTAGATATACAAAAACGCGATAAGTACAACCCAGCACTCCTCCCGCCACTTGCGTGGACGCAGTTAGAAATAGGGCGTCATGCTCTTGCTTATGCTACGGCGCAACGCTATTTAGATTATTACCCGCAGGATACGGCAGTGCTCCGTTGTGCGGCTTTAGCCGCCGCGGAAGCAAAGATGTACAGCCAAGGTCTAAACATGTTGGCAAGACTCTTTCCGCTCGCCTCTGAACAAACCAAAAGCGAATTACAACACTTACGCGCAGAGATGCTGACAGAATTGGGAGATTATCGCCAAGCCCTTGAAGACTATAAAGAAGCTCTTACACGCCGACCACAGGATACGGTACTCTTAAGAAAGACGGCGCAAGTATGCTTTCAATTGAGAGATACAACGGAGGGGTGCAAACTACTTAACCGTGCACAAATAGTAGGACATTTGCGTGTAGATCAGCTCCTAATGCGCTACTGCAAGAAATAGGGAAAGAATCCTTGGAGTTAAGGGTAGCACTAAGCGATTATTGCGTCTTTTGTTTCTACTGAATCTCCAAGAGGGGATTTGAAATCCCTCTCACAACTAAATTTGAAGGATTCGTTGATTTGTTTTTTATGTGCGCAATGTAATATATAATGATATTACTGTCTGGTTACAAGGGGATAATTTCGTCTAGAGTGCAAAGAAATAACAGAATTTACAGAACATTAAGTGGCTTCCATGTAATATGACGCTACATTTAGACGAATCTGGAAGTTGTAATCATGGAAATTTCTATGCTAGGATAGACCTTCAATGAGGAAGTATTTATATAAACCCTTCGCTAATTGGATGACTGTTTTTTCTTTCTCGAAATATTATAGTTCTACAGCTGGTATAGGCGATTTTAGGAATCAACAGTATTAGAAAGTTAGGAGTGCATTTTATTTTTTTTGTAGACGGGTTGTCAAAATAGAAATTTGTCCCTTCTCCTTTAGGTGTGTTCTGAATGCATTAAATGCAAGATGAGGACGCATAGTGCGTGCAGCCTTACGAGAGCAACCTCAAATTTCTCAAGCAACACAGCAGTGTGCGCGGTGTAATACACCGTCATTCAATCACAAATATAACTGCACCGTTCGCGAATAATCGCATTTATAAGGGCTAATGTGCCTACCTTTATCCAGCGAATCAAATAGGCTGGCTAATGATAAACTCTCCCCTGCAAAATTATCTGAAGCGTCTGACCCAAGAATACAAAACAGGTGTAACTACAGAACACAGCCTGCGTCCTGCTTTGGTAGAGCTTCTCAAAGAAACAGACGAGCTACGCAAGTTTGCCATCATAAATGAACCCAAACGCATCGAGTGCGGAGCCCCCGATATTGTGCTCTTGCGCAAGGGGATTCCTGTCGCATACTTTGAAACCAAGGACATTGGTGATACAGACTTGCGTGGGGTAAAACAGAACAAAGAGCAGTTCGATCGCTATAAACAGGGTCTGGAGTGCATAGTTTTTACGGACTTCCTTCGCTTTTTGCTTTACCAAGACGGAGAGTTTTTGTGTGAGGTACGTGTCGCCGAACAGGATGGAGATCGCCTTTCTCTTCTTCCAGATTCGGAAGCTCGATTTGAGGAGTTGGTGGCTCACCTTCGCGATGCGCAACCATCGCCCATTACTTCACCCAAGCGGTTGGCGCTTCTAATGGC
>CAJPTS010000033.1 GCA_905373625.1 Bacteroidia bacterium | reverse complement strand
ATAGTAACTATAATATGATTTATCAAAATCCTAAGACGATACAGAGAATCACTAACTTTGGAAAAGTTTATTTAATGTTTTGTACTAATGAAAAGAAATATTCTATTACTCTTCTTTTTGTGCTTTGGTAGTCTTGCTCTGGCACAAGAGGCAATTCATTTTGGGAACCGCGATGTCTATCTAGAGGCGAACGTACATTCTAAAGTACGTGGCTACAAAACCTCTAGTTTGGAATTGGGAATTCCGACAGGAGAAAAACTCAATGTATTGGTTCAGTTTGAACCTGGGAAAATCGCCTATAATGCATTGAAGGAAAAAGGCGTAGAACTGAGTGACTATCTCGGTAGTAATGCCTACTATGCGCAAGTAGCTCCAGGTAGCCGTCCTAGCGATTTTGCAGGTACGGGGCTGCGTGCTGTAACTCCTATTCGCGATGAGTGGAAGATTGTAGCTGGTGTATTCTCGCATTCAATTCCCGAATGGGTACGTCAGGATGGCGGTAAGCTAAAAATGACGCTTTCATGGTTTACTACAACCGAGTGGAAGCAAATAAAAGCCCTTTTGGAAGCGAAAGGAATTCGTTATACAGCATTTTCGGAAAGATTACGTGTTGTGGAGATCATTGCTTCTGAATCGCAACTTTTAGCACTCGCATCCAATAATGCGGTAGCAGCTCTACGTTGGTGCGATCCGCCACAACAGCTATATAACCGCGAGGGGGCACGTCTGAGTGGGGCTGCTCTGTTGCAACTCCCTACAATACATAAAGGAAAAGGACTGACGGGCAAAGGAGTGCGAATCGGACTGTGGGATTCTAATGTGGGCGATCACGTAGATTATGGCGACCGAATTCAGCGTCTCGAGTATGAGATCTCGATCGCTTCGACAGGAGCGCATGGAATGCACACAGCTGGTACAATTCTCGGTAGTGGTTTGCTCGACGAACGAGCACGTGGTATAGCTCCAGATGCGCGAATTTGGGCAAGTAACTTTAACGAGGAGTCGAACGGGAAGATTCCCGAACAGGAGATGTTAGATCTGTACGATGCAGAGCATATATCGCTAACCTCCAATTCTTATGGAATGCAAATGTTCCAGTTGTGTGGACTAGACAATTTCTATAACTACACAGCTATGGGCTTCCGTAACATCGATATCCTTTCTTGTTGGGAGCCAACGCTAACCCACGTCTTTTCAGCTGGCAATGACCAAGGGGCATGCAACAAGCCTTTTGGACATTCCACACGCTACTCTAAAAATATAATCTCGGTTGCTGCTGTAGATAAGTGGGGGAAGATTACCGACTTTTCCAGCTTCGGTCCCCTACGCGACGGACGTATGTATCCTATTGTAAGTGCTCGCGGTAAAGAGGTCTACTCCACAATAGACGGTCAGCGCTATGCCGAGATGAATGGAACCTCAATGGCCTGTCCGATGGTCACGGGTCATTTGGCTCTTCTAACACAACGTTGGGGTCAGTTGCATGGCGGTACTACTCCGTATAATTATTTTTTGAAGGCGCTGATAGCTAATACTGCTCGCGATGCAGGCAACGTGGGACCTGACTATAAATATGGTTTCGGTATTCTGGACGCCGAAGCAGCACTAATGGCTATGGAAAACGAGTGGTTTCACCTTGCCACTTTGCCACAAGGAGGAGCTGACCAGAAAATCACGTTAGATGTTCCCGCAGGTGTGAAAGAGTTGCGTGTTATGCTTTGTTGGAGCGACCCTGTCTCGCAAAAAGAGTATAAGACAGGTGAAACGCCTTTGGTAAATGATCTTGATCTAACTGTGGCAGACGCGGGTAATACGATTTATTGGCCTTATACACTGAACCCCGAAAAGCCGAACGAGATAGCAATAGCTACCCAAAAGAACACAGTAGATAACATAGAACAGGTTGTTGTAAAGAATCCTACAGCAGGCTCTTACACAATTACCGTGTCGGGGACTATCAAACAGGAAGATAAGCAAAACTATGCACTAGTTTGGTACTACGATCAGGAACGTCCGTCTGTAGCCTCGCCATTAGCAGGAGATGTCTATTCGCCTGGCGAAACAATCTATCTGCGTGCAGAAGGACTTGGCGACAATTTGCAAGTAGAGTTCTCGGCAGACGGAGGACAGAATTTCCAAGTACTAGGTAATTACGCTGCATGTTCCGAAGTACAAATTCCTGCCAATGTATTGCCCACCTCCAAGGCGTTGCTGCGTCTAAAGGGGACACAAAATGGCGTGGTCGTCCTCTCGGGCACTTTTACCATAATGCCGCAAGTGCAGGGATTACAACTAGACGCGAACAATTGTAGTACAGCTGGTTGGAAATTGAGATGGTCACCAGTGGCTGGAGCTGCGAAGTACAAGATTCTCAGAGGCAATGTGCAGAAAGAAGACTATGATGTGATAGGTGAAGTAAATGCTCCTAACTCCGAATATTTACTTGCGGAGGAGTATACAGATGCAAAGCATAATTTCTATTCCGTACAAGCTGTAAGTGCAGATGGTATAGCGGGACGCCGCAGCGTCGCTGCATATGCGAGAGTGCAAAAGGCGATCACATTGGCTAATTCTGATTTACCCCTCCATGAGACCTTCATAGGTTGGACTCCTTTACAAAGCAATGTCACGACGGGTAAGAACCTCCGTTTGATGGTTCGCGATGCAGTACCAGCCTTGAAGTTGCCTATCGGGTCGCAAATGCTCGAATGGCAAGCGATTAGAAAGGCAGCGAATTGGAATAAGCCCTTTGAAAGCCGAGACAATGTGGCGACAATCGATATTTGCGCTTTGGATCTTACTAAAATAGCTGCTGGTACAGAGTTGCATTTCGTGATCTACGAATACATGACCATGACACCCAATAAACCGAAGGGGTCTATGTTCCGATTATTGGTTGATGGCAATGAGGAAGCTACCCTGCTGAATCAGAAACAAATTGTGGGGGACGAAGACGAACATCGTTTAGCTTGGGATTTCTCGAAATACGTCGGACGAAAGATTGCGTTGAAGTTGGAAACTGCATTGCAGGATCAGGGCAACAATATAGTAATTGTCTATTACCAACTAGTAGAGAAAAAAGCAAAGACAGACGTAGGAGTGATATGGTCGAATTATCCGCCCATTAAATACAAAGCGAATATGGCGACCGAGAAGGTGAATTTCAAGATTCGGAACAACGGCTCGCAGGTATTGCACAATGTCCCCATTTCTATTGCAATAGACGAGAAAGTGATATACTCCGACGTCGTTGAAGCTTTGCAACCATTTGAAGATAAGCTCATAGAGCATGCATACGATTTTACTAGTAGCGATGCACACAAATACCAAGTAACTGTACGAACCGACGTGGCTAATGACCAAGATGCCGAGAATAACACGGAGCTATTCGAGGTGTACAATTTAGGCGATGTCATCGCAATGCCCGAATGCACGTATGTGCGAGCTATGGGCGGTTTGTTCCCACAGGTTCCGTACGAAAAGGTTACAGTAAATACGCCTAAAACATTTGTTGATGCGCGCGGAGCACTGGAAAACTATATGAGTGAAGATCAGGCTGTTTTACAAATTTGCCCAAGCAACGAGAAGAACAAAATCCAAGTAACTTTCTCGGAATATGATTTCGCTGTTGGTGATACTCTGTACGTTTATAAGCGAGATGTACCAGCAGATTTGAAAGTTGCGTCCAAAGATGCGTCTGTTGTTTTAACGGGGACGAGTAAAGAAGGACAAGTTTATTTGGCAGAGAGTAACAATGGCGCTCTAACGTTCTACTTTAGATCGCACAACGAACAGCCAGCATCTGGTTGGAAGGCAGAAGTGCGAGAACTCGAACTAGAGAATCAATGGGCATTGTTATCGTTCACGGAGCGAGAGGGCAGTGATGCGACACATCGGAAGTTGGTTGCGAAAGTCAAGAATTATCTTGCAGGTACACTTTATGATGTGCCTATTGAAATAAGCTCTGCTGATAGAGTTAAGCAGTATATAATTCCCCAATTAAAAGCAGAGAGTGAAACAACGTATGAGCTCCCCGAGGAGTTGGAAGTAGTTGCGCCCACAAAGTTGCACCTCGTAGCAACGTTAGGAAAAGATGCAGATGTAAACGATAATAAAGCAGAGCTAGATATACTCGTCGACCCATTGTGGCACGAGGGAACGATTAAGAAAGAGAAAGTACTCTACATAGAGTCTGTGACGAATGTGGGTAGTAAACCTATAGATATTGCTCCAGCTCAGTCGGTAGTCTATATGCCTGAAGAAAAGATTTCGCTATACAAAGAGAGCCAAAATGCTTTGCAAGTAAAACTCTCGGGACAACCTGCTAGCGCACAACTTCCAGCACAAATACGTTTGTGGATAGATTTTGATGATGATAATACTTTGCAAGATGCTGCTCCTGAATTGGTAAAAACAGAGCTCCTTGCAGGCACGGATACCTATTGGTTAACAATCGATTTGAGTGCACAGCAGAGCGTGAAGTTGGGCACGCATCGTATGCGTATTATGCTTGCCAATGAAGAGAACTATTTGCAGTTCAAAGAGGGGAAAGCGATACTTTGGGGTAGTGTAGTCGATTTTACAGCAGATGTAAAAGAGGGAAAAAGCCCTTACGATGTGGAGGTTGCACTACTTGCAATTGAGGGGGTAGCTACTGCGCACGATTTGAGTGCATCAACGCCTATCAAGGTAAAGGTACGCAACAATGGACTAACAACGTTGAACGAGGTAAAACTTTCGTACAACCTCAATGAGGCTAGTGAAGTAGTTGAAACGCTCACATGTAATATTGCACCACGTGGTGGAGAAGAGGTATTAACCTTCGCAACGACGGCAGATTTGTCAAATGCGGGTAAGTATACCCTTAAAGTGGAAGCGCAGGTAAGCGATGCCAATCCGAAAGACAATGTATTAACTCACAATTTCTATAGCCTCGCCCCACAAACAGATAAGTTGTATGCTTTGAAATATGTAGGCAACAAAGTAGAAGACCTCAGATTGTCTAAAGTTGGCGCTACCGTTACTAAGCATGCCACTATCGAGGGATGGTGGAAGTTAGATAAGGCGCAGACATGCGATTTGGTCTACGCTTACAAAGTGGGGCTACAAACTCTGGCAGGACATAAAGATTACCCCGATAATACACTGGTATTCCTTTGCGGTGCGGCAGGCAGCTTTGTGAGTAAGACGCCTGTCATTGTTCCTGGAAAATGGCAGCATATTGCCGTGTCTATGTACCAAATGGGGGCAAAACCTAAGGCAATTCCCACGGTATATGTTGATGGTATCGAAGTGCCTATGAAGAAGGTGTATGACGGAGAATTTGCCTTCGGGAGTATGTGGCTCAATGTGGGTTTGAAGGGACAACAGGCAATGTTTCGTCTCTGGAATACTGTGCGCAGTGCACGGCAGATAAAGGATTTCATGACTAAAAGCGTGCGCGATAAAACGACGAAGAAGTTACCTAATGGGTGTATTGGCGAGTATATCTTTACCGAAGGAAAGAGTATAGTCACTGCCACAGATGATGTGCGTTATGCATTTATAAATACATCGCGTACCGATGTTTGGCAACCTATACAAGCTCTGGTACAGGGAGTCTCTGCTGAGGGCGAAAATATTCCTGCTACTTTCTCATCCGCTGACGAAGTTACGGTTACTATGCCATCCGATTTCAACAACTTCGCTGGAGTAAAACTTTCATTCGATGTAGCTTGGGCACAAACGGAATTAACATTGAAAGGGAATGCCATAACGTCTGGGCAAGTATTCGATTTTAGTGCTGACCCAGAACACAAATTACAATTTAAGGCTGAGCTTACCGATTTGTTCGGGAAAAGTATTACGCAGGATTTTACCGTCCGCATAGTAAGCGATCTTGCTTCGGGTTGTGACTTAGTAAAACTAACGATTCCCAAAAACGAGAATCCTGGGTTGAAGGATAAGATAGAACTCGAAAATCCGTCGCAAGAGATGCTTCTCAATGCCGCAAATGAATCGGAACAGAGCAAGTTAGATGTCAAGAATGTAATCTGTGTAGTAAACGCAATCTCGCCCAGTGCAAAACTCTATAATGGAACGCAAGAGCTTGTTGTGGGTACGAACTTCGCCGTAGATTTCCGCTCGCCTCTCTATTTGCGAGTTGTGGCTGCGAATGGACGCGATGCCAAATTGTATACTCTGCGTCTTGCTATGCAACAGGAGATTCAATGGCAGACGGATAAGCTAGAACATACCTATCAGCGTCTCCCCAAACCATTGGATGCAGTAGCTACGTCGGGCTTGCCTATTAGCTACTTCTCGCAAGATCCCACAGTTGCAACAATCAATGCCAAAGGCGAACTTGTGGCAGTAGGTGTAGGTAAGACTCAAATATATGCAGAGCAAGAAGGGAATGCGCAATATGCGCCTACAGAGCGTAAGGTACGAGAAATCGAAATTTTGCGTGCTCCGCTAACAATCAAGGTGCAAGACATTACTATAGCGCAAGGCGATAAACTTCCCCGCTTTACTTTCATCTACAACGGTTTACAGTATGAAGGTACTGAGAATCAATTTGATGCCCCCTACGAGATCCGAATGCCTGATAATAAGGTTTGGAATGCTACAATGCCTCCTCTTGCTGTAGGAGAGTATACCATAGCACCGAAGGATTATACTGTACCTAGCCCCGTAGGCAATTACCTTGTAACTCGGACAGAGGGGAAATTGAAGGTAAATACGGCTCAAACGGCACAAAAAGTGACACTTAAAGTAGTAGACGATGCTAACGTCGCCTTGTCCGACGTCGTTGTACAATGTGGTAAAATAAAGGCTACTACAGATGCAAGCGGCGCGCTAAAGCTTTATTTATTGCCTGCTACATATAAAATAGAGGCGGCTAAAGATGCCTATTTGCCAAAGAGTCTGCGTATTGAGGTAACAGATAAACCTATAGAAGTAACAGTACAACTCAAGAAGCTACAGCATGAGTTGATTTATCTGGTCGATGCGCATGGTATTTTGCAAGGAAATACACATCAATGGGTAGCAGAAGGCGAAGAGGGCGAGGCTGTGGTAGCCATTCCCAACGATACTAAATATCGTTTCAAACGCTGGTCGGATGGTGTGACAAGTGCTACGCGTATTGACAAAAATGTCAACAAAAAAATAGAAGTTACTGCCGAGTTTGAAGTGATAAAATACAAACTCCAATACACAGTAGGAGAGGGCGGAGAGCAACTCGCGGGCGACCTTTTGCAAGAAGTTTTGGCAGGAGAAAATGGAACACAAGTCTCGGTAAAAGCAAAAGAAGGATATCTGTTTATTGGTTGGTCAGATGGCAATAAAGATTTGGCACGTACGGATCTTAATGTGTCTGAGGATATGTCGGTAACGGCACGTTTTATAAAGCCTTACTTGTTGTCTTGGTCGGAGAGTTTTGAATTGGGAGCATCTACTTTGAATGATTGGGAATTTGCAAAACCTCCGCGTGGCAAAGGTTGGCAATTGGTAAATAAGAGCGCCATACCCAACGTAAGTGCCTCAGACGGAAATGTACTCCTAATAGATCCTACGAATGAGAGCTATCCCATCTACGTAGATTGTTATGCAGCAACGCCATGGCTCTCGTTAGCCGATCGTACTCCTAATGCTAGTGTCGTAATTTCCTATAACCGCTATTATACAATGGCTGGGAAAATTGCGAAACTCGAGTATTGTTTTGAAGACGGTGAGTGGAAAGAAGGAAAGGATGTAGGCGAGTCTAGCTTCGGATTCCCTGAGCGATTTACGCTTACGAAGGCGAAAATAGGAACAAATAAGTTTGTGCGTTTCCGTTGGAATTTTAGCAACGATTATCTGTCAAATACTTGGCTCGCCATAGATGACATCAAAGTAAAGTATGATCCCGCTGCATCGCAGGTAACTTTACGCTATATGGCAGATGAAAACGGAATGATACAGGAGAGTGGAAAAGAAAACAAATTCCCTGTTATTGAACTACGTACCACTGCTGGTGTGAAAGCGGCAAAAGTAAAGGCTGTACCTAATGATGGTTATCTGTTTGAAAAGTGGTCTGATGGAATTGCTGACCAAGAACGCGAAGATGACGCTGAGTTAACAGTAAAAGCCATTTTCAAAGCAATCCCGAAACCAAAATTCGTAGTGCGCTATGAGGCTGAACCTCACGGGAAAATTGTTGGAATGGCTTACCAACGATTGTATAGTGGGGAAACAACAACCCATGTGAAGGCAGAACCTGACGCAGGTTACCAATTCGTCAAGTGGTCAGACGAATCTAAGCAGAATCCGCGAGCAGATATTGTCACTACCAAAGATGAGACCTTTACTGCGAAGTTTGAAAAAATTAAGCCAATATATACACTGACCTACATTGCAGGCGAAGGTGGTACAATAGAGGGCGATGCTACGCAAACTGTAACTGAAGGCGGTTCGGGTACTGAGGTAGAAGCCATACCGAACACAGGTTATCATTTCAAGAAATGGAATGATGGAAAAACTACCGCTAAGCGTACCGATGTTAATGTAACAGCCAATGCAACCTACACAGCAGAGTTTGAAGCAGATACAAAGACCTTCACGCTAACCTACGAAGCTGGGGTTGGAGGGTCTATTCGTGGAGAAACTACGCAAACTGTAACTGAAGGCGGTTCGGGTACTGAGGTAGAAGCCATACCGAACACAGGTTATCATTTCAAGAAATGGAATGATGGAAAAACTACCGCTAAGCGTACCGATGTTAATGTAACAGCCAATGCAACCTACACAGCAGAGTTTGAAGCAGATACAAAGACCTTCACGCTAACCTACAAAGCTGGGGATGGAGGGTCTATTCGTGGAGAAGCTACGCAGACTGTAACTGAAGGTGGATCGGGTACTGAGGTTGAGGCGGTTGCAAATGATGGCTATAAGTTCAAGAAATGGGACGACGGTGTGACTACTGCAAAACGCACGGATGCAAATGTTAGCAAAGATGCGACTTACAAAGCGGAATTTGAAAAGATTACTCCCGTCGACGACGCCGTTTTGGCTAGGATAGAAATAGCTCCTAATCCGTTCTGTAGCCAGCTTCGCATCAGTAGTGACGAATTAGTGAAAGCATCCTACAAACTACTCAGTGCTTCTGGTGTTATGGTACGCAGTGGTAACTTTGAAAGCCGCGAGGTAGCTATCGAAACCTCCGATTTGGCTTCTGGTCTTTACCTCTTGTACCTCACCACAGAAAGTGGCGCAACGAAGGTAGTAAGGGTTGTTAAAGACTGATTGTGAGATTTCTAGGGACGAAAAACTGATTCGTCCAAATGACAGTATTGAAATCAATGAAAACGGGTACAACCTTTGGGTTGTGCCCGTTTTTGACTTCTCTACCAGTCCAACGTCTTACTCACTTTTACAGACACTACTCTAAAGCATTAGATCTACCCCAAGTATTTTACCGAACTTTGTCCTGATTATGAGGCTCTTTCGTACGAAAGGATTGTATACGAACAATGAACCTACAACCCCGAGACTGGCATTTCCTCGCACTTTTGCTTCTTTTTCCTCTACTCGTAGACGCCCAAGAGGAGTTCCTTGTCGTCTCCTACAACGTGGAAAATTTTCTAACCCCGAGCAACTGGCAAGATTCTACTGAATACACGCGCCCAGAAGATCGTATCACGGTGGCGGCTTTCAAAGAAAAAGCCTCGTCTATATCACGTGCGCTACGACTTATGGCTGGACGCCATTCTTTGGGACTCATCGGGCTTTGTGAGGTAGATTCGCGCCGCGTACTCAACGAACTGGTCTATCAAACTCCGCTAAAGCAAGGGAATTACAGTATCTTACATCACGACTCGCCCGATCATCGTGGTATCGACGTAGCTCTACTCTACCAACGCAATCTACTACGATTACGCAACGTTCGGTGGCTGGGAGTTCATCTACCTAGCGATACTAGCATCTATCCAACGCGCGAACTACTTTACGCCTCATTCTTGCTGCCGCATGCCGACACACTACACGTGGTACAGTGCCACCTTCCGTCGCAAATGACCGCACAGGTCAACCCAGTAGTCGTCCCAGCTGTACTTGCACAATTACAGCATGTTTTGGACTCTGTACGCTCCGTCTCACCGCAAGCCAAAATCGTAGTAATGGGCGATATGAATATGCCTGTAACAGATCCGCAGTTAGCCACGCTGAGCGACACAAACTACGAAAACGCAAAAAGACAAAACAAACTACTCAATTGGGCTCTTTTTCTACCCGATTCCTTAACCTATCCTACCTACAACTACAAAGGCGAGTGGAGCAGGATAGACGCATTCTTTCTGTCGCCTCCGCTTTTAGATACTACTGGCTGGAATTGCCATCCGTACCATTGGAATTATGCATTTTTGCTCGAAAAAGACTTAGAATACGGCGGCAACAAACCTCGTCGCACGCGCAAAGGGATTGCCTTTCGGTCGGGTTATTCCGATCATTTACCAATAGGTCTACTGCTAAGATATCGGTAAATCTTACGCTTATAGATGCTGTGCGTTATTTCCACGTCATAGCTAGTTGCAGCTGCGCATCGTATGTAGTAATTCGCCACGGCTGGGGTTCGAAAGATCCTCCCATGCGACATCCCAACATCCAATACTTCGCAAAACGAATATGCGAAAGAAGCACTAGACGTCCACCAGTCTTGCGTAGGGCGTGTATGGGCGATGTATAACGAAAGGAGGGCTCGCCATAATAAATAACGGCAGGATGCGCACCGCCGTAAAAGCCTGCGACCAAAAGGGCAAGGGTTAGGCTGCGCGTGCGATAATCTAGACGCTGTGAAAGAAAGATACTCGGTGGCGCAATTCCTCTCCTATCCTTCGGATTTGCCACAGCCACTTGACACTGCGAAATAGCTGTGAAGGCGCTCGTTAGTGGATAGGAAAACCGCACCTTGACATCATGTCGCTGTGTATAAACTGGTGCTTTGTAATAGGTTTTATAGCGCAAGGAAAGCGAACGCCCATCGGCGAGTGGTCGATCTGCCGCGAGCTCAATTTCGTGTCGCCACGCCTTCTCTAAGAAGCCCCTATGAAAGCGATAAGTTGCGGCCAACTGCGTCCCCTGCAATAACCAAAAATTGTAGTACAAATTCGCGCCCCAGCGTCCTCTGGGATGCGAGACTCGTGAAAAGTTCCGTTGGTAGCGAGAAGGATTTTCCTCGCCGTAATGATACAGTTCTACCGACCACGTTCCATAGCGTACGGTAGCATACTCTGCCGCTAAAAGCGTACTATTTCTCGCCCAAACTTTTTTCCAACGCTCTGCTGATTGTAAACTTCCTTCTGCGAACTCACCCCAGCACTGAAATCGCTTCCAACGGTACTGACCATAAAACCCCAAACGCCATTGCGACTGTAATTTTAACTCCGCCGTAGAAGAGGTGGCAGCAAGAAAAGGATCGCGAAAATAATCGTAGGCACTCGCAATCCCTAATGAGTAATGCCGACGCTGCCATTTCAGGTCGAGAACTCCTAGGGTTTCGCGAGTCGTATTACGCCATTTCTGCCGTGCAGGGGTATCAAATGCACCAGTGATATCCACGGTACGTAAAAGACGCTTCCCATTCTGTTCGCGATAGGTTGCATTTACAGGGCGATAGGAGAAACCCAACGTTAGCAACAACGAACTCTCCAAACCACTTGTAACCGCCATCCCGAAAGGCGTCGCACTAGTGGGGGTTGCAAAACAGCCGCGCGGTAGGTAACGATCGCCTTGATTCGACAGGGGGCGTTGCGTCGGAAAAGAATAATTCGACGAGGAAAAAGTAAGCCCATATCCTGCCAAATAGGAGAAATTCCCTAAAACTACGCGCTCCAGCCACTTCCCCGAAAAGGTGGTTTGCATAAAGCCAGCATAGGAGGAATAACCATACGGATTAACTCGAGTGGCAAACGGCTCATAGGGTTGTTTACGCCCACGCAGCGCTAATCGGAGCACATCCCCCGCATGGTAATCTATACGAGTCTCAAGAGAAAGCGGAGAGCCAAGCGTATTCTTTTTTGTTTTGATGCCTCGTACCGCACGATAAGATGCCCGTTGTAATACGTCAATTTGCTGTCGGTGAAACACACCAACAGCGGGCTCACGCACGTAAAAGAAAGGTAATAATTCCGTAGCACGATCGCGAGCAAGGTTCTCCACCCAAAGGAGATCGGTGACCGCAGTAAACTCTTGATATGCATTGCGAAAAGCAATAAGTGCTTCTGGCTCACCTTCTTTCAAAAAGGGTAGAGAACGAAGAAAGGAAAGCGATGCGGTGTTCAATTCTATCGGGTGCTCCAGATAGTCCTGCCACTGTTCGATACGATCAAGGTCAGCTTCTGAAGGCGAATCTGAAAGAATCTCTATTTCTGGAGGCGGTTGCCCCACTGCACTAGTTACAAAAAAGAGCGACAAGAAAAACAAAAGGACACAAGGAACATGGAAAGCTCTTACTAGGCAGCACCTCTTGCTCGTCCTCTTAGCTTCCATTGATTCCAAACGCATGATCCCACATCAGTGTCATTACAGCTCTTACAAATGTAATGAAATGTGGGGGGAGAAAGGGGGGCAAGAGTTTCAAAAAGAATAGGGCGAACCTCAGTACGAAGTTCGCCTCGTTTCTTTTAGAATCAATCTTTTACCACCGTATAGTTTTTCGTTGCACCGTTTTCGGCTGTGAGACGTAACAGATAAACACCTGCGGTGAACAGAACCGTGTTAATGCGCGTTTCGCCGTCTTCTAATACCCCAGAAGCAACCACAACACCGTGCGCGTTGTACAACGCATATTGCCCTCGCAAATCGCTGTTGGTAATGCATAACTGCGCACCAAAAGGATTGGGCGATACAACTACTGAAGCAAATACCGCATCTTCTACTGCAGAAGTAGCTTCTACGGTTACTGAACAAGTGGCAGCATGATTTCCGTCTTCGGTGGTTACTGTTATAGTAGCATTACCTCCAGATACGGCTGTTACAGTACCGTTTTCTACTTTGGCTACGTTCGTATTATTTGAACTCCACGTTACCTTCTGGTTTGTTGCATCGGAAGGAACAACCGTAGCTGCTAAGGTCGCAGTAGCGCCTATAACTAAAGGTAATTCTGTTTGTGAAAGCGTGACACTTGTAACGGGAACGGTCACGGTTACTTCGCAGGTAGCCGTATGATTTCCGTCTTCAGTAGTTACCGTAATGGTAGCATTACCACCAGATACGGCTGTTACTGTGCCATTTTCAACGGTGGCTACAGATGTGTTATTTGAATGCCACGTTACCTTCTGGTTTGTTGCA
>CAJPTS010000032.1 GCA_905373625.1 Bacteroidia bacterium | reverse complement strand
TTCACCACTTCGCCTTCTTCTGCCTGCGCCTTATCGACCTGAATTGTTCCGTTAGAAACCGTTGCAACAGTTATAGCATACTTTGCTGCGGGAGGTGTATCAACTTTCTCAAACTCAGCTGTTACTGTTACAGCATATGCAGGCATTGCAAACTGCCCACTGGCAATGGGAGTAACTTCGCTGGTGTTCTCCGTTTTGCAATACGCTAGCGAGCCTTCTTTTATACGATAACCAGAGTTGGCCTGTGCCGTTACTTTCACCACTTCGCCTTCTTCTGCCTGCGCCTTATCGACCTGAATTGTTCCGTTAGCGACGGACGCTACTGTAACTTGATACTTCTTTCCCGTCTTTAGTTCAAACTCGGCAGATACAGTAACGGGGAAATGAGGCATTACGAAATAAGGCATCCCTTCTTTTACTCCCCTTACATCCATTAGAAATGGCTTGTCTCCTGTTTTATAGACCGAAAAAGCTACCAGACGATAGTTCGCATTGGGCGTATTCGTTAACTTTACTTTTGTTCCCTCAAGCACTTCACCACTAGGTTCTGTAGCAATAGAGCCATTCTTTACCTCTGCGTCAATGGTTACTTGCGACTTTTTAAGAGGTTGAGTAGCTCCTTCTACTGCCACTCGTGCGGCGTTTACCACGCGTCCATTTTTGTCTGTTAGTATTGCCACAACAAAAAGATCTGCCTCCTTTAATGGCTCTTGTAGCGCGGGTGTTGTTGGAAGCATGAGTGAAAACGTCGCATCTGATTTTACATTAGCCGTTAATTGCAAGTCAGGTGCTGTTGTCTTCTTCGAGCTATAAGAGGTTGAAAGTACAACGTCGTTATAGGTCATACGTCCCTTACCATATTGCCCATAACCATTGGTTCTATACAGATTATCACCCCCCAATACATAAGCGATACTATAAGTACCTCCGAGTAGCGAGGTTACCCCAGCCTCTACCTCAACTTTCGTTTTATCTGTTGAAAGCTTAGCCTTGAGTTCGATCTTAGCAAATGCAGGTTTAGCTAATTCCTTCTCAAATATTTCGACGACATTATCAACATGAAGTATTTCGCCACGATTAACAAGAAACTGAGGCGTACCCGTAAAAACGACATCGGCATACCTATCGCGCGGAAAAACCATGGGATCGGAGTTATTCTTATGCAAGGATAGTCCCACAAAATGCCCAGCATCTTTTTCACGCATGGCATCCATGGCATAATGCCCCAAAGGACAATTGATGCAGGCGGTCGAGGTATGTTCTTCGACCAACACACTACGCTCAAAGCTAGCCTCCTTTGCAAAAGTATTCAACTCGCCTTTGCACTCAGCTGGTGTAACACCATTAGGAGTCCCATTTACGTTGGTTATCGTCAATGAAATTTCGTCAACTCCTGCTACAGCCTTTGCATCGAACTGCAAGGGTGCTAATATTGTAGTGCCGAGACTTTTATAACTCAACGGAAGCAGATCGGCATGATAGCTCTTTGTACCCTCAGTAGTTGTTACCGTATAGTCTACGTTCTCAATAACATTGCTCCCGAAATTTAGCAACTCTACATCTACCGTCACTTTACTACCGACAATTGCAGCAACTTTCTCAAAATCGGCTGGTTTCGCAGCGTTCTCAGGAAAATCACCTTCCAAACGGATTTCTATTGCTGGGCAATAGTATCTATAGGACTCCTCCCACTGCGACATATCAGAGGTTCGCAATAACCATAACCCTTTTTTTTCTACACGGTCTGAAATTACTAAGGGGTACTGCCCCGACTCGGAACTAATATCTTTTACCGTAAATGTATAGCCCACGTAAGCCCCCTCATTTGTTAACGTATAGGGGATAGAAAAATCTATCATGTTCGACGAACCAAACTGATCAGTATCGCCTCCATTAAGATTTTCTACCTTAAGATCCTCTTTGGTATCGACCTCAGCCAAAGTATTCGGCAAATGCTTTGATACCCATACATGTACATCTTCCGCCAATGTTTCCTTTTTGCGTAGGAAGAAATTAATCGTCTTGATCTTCTTACCTACCAAAGCCTCATTGTCACCAGGTATTCTAATAGCAACATTGTAAGTTACTTTTTTCCCAAAGCCCGTACGATTTCGGAGAGCCGATGTATTATATTCACGATACCAAGCACTACGTTCTGTTTGAGCATTTACGCTAATTGCACTCCCAAATAGCAGGAGTAAAAGTAACCCCCTCAACCACTTAATCAATCGACTCATGTACTATCCTTATTTTTTTACACTATTGTTTTACTACACGAAGGACTTTCGTCGCTCCACTCGCTGTTGTTAAATGCAAAATATATAGTCCTGTGGGTAACGTTGCTGTATTTATTATCGTTTCTGAGGTTTCTATTACCCCCGAACGGACGACAAGACCTTGAACATTCAATAATGTATATCCTCCTCGTAATTCTTCATTCGCAATTCGTAACAAATTCTTGAACGGATTGGGGAATACGCTAACATTCGTAAATGCTGCGTCATCGACTGCGGTAGAAGGTGTATCTCCCTTTTCAAACTCAGCGGTAACTGTCACAGCATAAGCTGGCATAGTAAACTGCGTTGCATTTACAGGTACGACCACACTCTTGTCCTCCGTCTTATAAACCAGAAGACTGCCCTCTTTCAGACGATAGCCTGGGTCGGCAGTTGCAGTAATTTTTATGTGGTCGCCTTCTGCAGCTTGGCTTGTATTCACAGTCAGGCTACCATTTGGTAGTGTTGCAATGGTTACTGCATACTTGTTCGGCTCTTTTTTTATAAAAAGCATGGCGACACCAAAATCTTCTTTAGGCAACCACTCATACTCCGCAAGTTTCACAGATCCCGTCACCCGCAGATTGACTGACAATGCTTCCCATGCCTCGTCAGGCGTAGCAACGACTGTAATTTTCTCACCGCGTTTAATTGTACCTTGCGGCTGCACCTCTGCTCCGTTGCATAGTACTTTAACAGAGCCCTGCCCAATTACACTTAGTTCCAAGAATTTGTATGTAGGATCTGGGGTTACATTTTCCTTTTTCGTAAATGTTACATCTACCGTAAAATCTCCCGTTGGTAACCACTCACTTCCTTCCAGTGTAGCAGGCGAAACGGCAATATTCTGCTGTAGTATCTCCCAACCGTGATCGGGCGTAATAACCAATCTTATTTTTTTTCCTTTCTCAATGCTTTCACCTTGCTCTAAAATGTGCATCCCAGACATCACACGCACCTTTCCATCGCCTTTCACAGTAAGCCCTGCGAACTTATAGCCATCACTCACAGGAGGTTGGGGTTGACTATACGGCGGAATAGGTAGTTGTCCTGTCCCCTCAAGCACTGTAAACATAAACTTCTCATAGCGCAGGTGTTGCCACTTACCCTCTACAGGGATTGAGATAGAGAGCGCATATTCGTATTCCCCAGGGTCTAGTTTGACAATTTGTGGGATGGAAACCTTTTGCGTCTCACCAGGTAGAATATTCACCGTACCTGCATCAAAAGAACTCTTTGTTTGATTCGCTTGACGGAGATAAACATTCAGCCACAAACGTGCCCCCTTAGTTGGCTCTTTTACAGAGAATTCAAAATGGCTCGTCAGATACCCGTTTTGTTGTATTGTTGTCGGCTGCTCCTCTTGTTTGCTAAGTACTTCACCGAAACTGTACGAGTCAACCAAAGTAACCTCCTGCACACCAATCCAATCTTTAGGATAATATTGAGGCGAGACAATTCCACTACCATTTCCAGGTTGTAGCGACGATAAGCCACCTTCGTTATTAGCCTTGTCGTAGAAAAAATGCACATATTTCGCTTGCGCTAACGGACCAAAAGCATCGAAACGATATTCTTGATGCTCGCCAGGCGATACACGAATGGTAGCACGGTAGGTGATATCGGAATAGCGCAAATTATCGAGCGATGGGCATTCAGGACTTTTAGAGAAAAGCACCATCACTAGAGCATTATAATCTCGCGTTCCCACATTCTTTACCCGAAGTGTACAATGATTATTCACACCACTGTACATCTGTTTGGGTAACCACTCCATTTTAAGCATTGGTTGTGGCGTCACCTCCTTAACCACAAGCTGATTTTCATTCACCGTCAACTCGAAAACGGGCGATCGCCAATTCAAACGAGCGGTATGAAACGTCTTCTCATCTGGGATATAAGCTAAAGGCGCTACTGTATATTTCCCTTTAGGAAGATCAGCCCAAGACAAACGAATATTGGTAACGTGTATGATTTGTCCCGACTCTAACTTCTCAGGAGCATCTGTCGAGGCTATTTCGCGTATTGTTTTACCCGTCTCATCCAAGACCCGTAGCGCTGCTGTGAGCGTTAGTGCAGGATATGCAGCATTTTCCAACCCGCGCACTGTACATTCTACCGATTCTGACTTAGTGTAAGTACCTTCTTTTACCTCGAGACGCGCACAGGTAAAATTGAGCGGATATTCATCCAACGGGGCAAGTATCGAAGGCTGGATGCCAATAATCATATCAGAGACTGAGAAGCTATAGCCAGGATTACTATTGTTTGTATGATTCAGTTCTCGGATATTGAGGGCATTCAGCGCGAAGAAGCCATCCGAAGCTCCATTACCTCCCCAATTAAAGTGGAAATACCCCTTGCCATCATAACCGTCACAAACAAAAGCATGCGGCTTATTATTGTAGGTATTGCCCGAATAATATACTGGTCGTTTTGCCTGCAATTCGCTCAGAAGCAGAGCTTGCCAATCGTTAAAGCTGTAGTGAATCTGTTCCACACGACGCAATGTCTTGCTGTAATCAAAATTCCGAATCAGGGCTGTAAAAGCATTTATAGAAGTTGCCCCACTTCCTCCACTTGAGTAATTCATTTGAGCAGCGCGCCCGAAGTCGTGCATGATGGTGGCTACGGCATCTTGTTGCTCGGACGTAGAGGAAGCGGTATAGGAATTCAACATCTTATCCCACGCATAGGTATGGGTAGAAAGATCTAGGGTTTCTTCACTGTCCTTGAATTTTACTATCCCCTGTCCTCTCTTTGGCCAAGCGTAGTAACGCATAATTTGTGTTATTGCCGTAGCCACACAACCTGTTAAACCAGGCGTCTTGTTATTGTAAGGCCACCCTTGCCCCCAGATTAGGTTGCCTAGCAAAGGTTCTACTGCAGCATTGGGGTCACGTAGCAGCTGTTCTGGGTGTTGTACAGTACCCTTACGCACTTGTTGTACCCACAATGCATAGCCCTCGAGCCATGCTTTCAGTTCAGGCGACAAACAAGAGGGGGTAAAACTAGAATTGGTGGAATACCCTAATACTGAGGGAAGAGCATCATCGCCAGCCACAACAACAAAACCGACTCCGCTGCGGTTACCAAAGACATAATACTCTTTGTTATCGTTCGCCCCTCGCACAGGAGTTCCCGAACTCGTGTATAGGAGCGCTAGGGCACTTTCGCCTCGCAAACGTTTTACACTTTTCCAATGCTTATTTGCCAACACTTCGGCTTCTCGTAACGATACAGGCAACGCCCACCCCGACAACGAAAGAAACGTACATAGCACTATTAGTACACCGATATATTTTCTCATCCCCACCATTAAATTTCGTACACAATAGGCACACAAGAATTGCGCCTCATTGAGGTAAAAACACCATGCTATGCAACAATGTTGCACATCTTATGACGAATTCCGCGCGCAAAATGATAAATAGCAAATTGGCTTCAGAGCGAGAACTAAAAGTTGCTTTAAGCTGAGATTTGGAAAAATGGAAAAGAAAAGCCCTAAAAGAACATATACTGCAATGGCTTCATTTCTGCGGTGGTAAAGATTTTTTTATCGCCAACTCAGATCCCCAAAGATCCATTGGCATAAACTCCTTTAGAGTTTAACGAAACAGCTCATAAACAAGCGAGCTCGGGAAAGTGAGACAACGAGCCAACTTCCTTGTTACCTGATTATTGATAATTCGATTTTACCCAAAACGAGGATGAAAATCGAGAAATCGTGATGTGGTAAATCTCCTAAGTCCGCCTCCACTCAGTGTTTAACGACACTTGCGAAAGTTGAGTTAGTCTATTTGCCCCCATAGAATACGCTTTAGTTTAACTAGGCGTCGTATTTCAGTAATACTGACGGAAAGGGTTTCATTTGTTACTGGAATTTAGGTTAAATTTCGATGTCAAAAAACAAAACATAAATGAAACGTATTTACCTACTACTCATGCTCTATTGTGCAGGTCTTGTAGCATCTGCTCAAGAGCTACCCATTCGTTTTGGGACACGCGAGGTATACCTCGAAAGTAATGTCTCGCGTAGCATGCGGACTCCCATCCAACGAACCTCGAGTTTAGAGCTCGGAGTACCCACTGGGCCAAGCGTCAATATTTTACTCCAATTTAGCAACGAGAGCAATAGAAAAGCTCTGGAGGCGAAAGGAGTTAAACTAGGCGACTATCTCGGCAACAAAGCATACTATGCAGAGGTACCTGCAGGTAGCCGCCCTAGCGATTTCGTAGGAACTGGGATCCGTGTCATTACAAAAATCCGTGGAGAATGGAAACTGCCTACCAACTTTGTACAACACGGCGAAATACCAGACTGGGTAAAAGCTGGTGACAGTTTTAAAATGTCTCTCTCTTGGTTTGCCAACACGCCATGGGAATTTATTGATAAGCTACTAAAACAGCTCAATATACAGTACCATAACCCATTCACAACATTCCGCACTGTCGATATTATAGCGACTCGCGAACAACTCGAAAAACTTTCCGAACAAGAATGTGTAGCCTACATCCAATGGTGCGAACCTCCTCGTAAACTTTTAAATCGTGGCGCTGCTCAACTCTCGGGAGGTTCTATCTTAAGACTCCCCGTCGCACTCGGCGGTAGAAACCTCACAGGGAAAGGAGAAAAAATCGGTGTCTGGGATAGCGACGTCGACGATCATATCGATTATGGAAAACGCGTCCACTGTCTGGAGTTTGAAATGATGCAAAGCGACTACCACGGGATGCACGTTACGGGGACCATAGCTGGTGCTGGTATCATTGAAGAACAAGCAAGAGGGATCGCTCCCGAATCCGAAGTCTATACATCTAATTTTGATATTCAATCTAACGGTCGTATCACAGCACAAGAAATGCTTGATCTCTGGATAGACAAAAAGATATCTCTCACACAGAACTCCTATGGTGCTCCTTTCAATTGGTTCTGTAAATATCAGGATCGCATCTCTTATAGCTTTTTTAGAAACCAGAATTTCGATCTCGTCTCCCTCTATGCTCCCACGCTCACCAACGTATTCGCACTAGGAAATGAACAGGGGAAATGCGATGTAATCTACGGTGCGCTCACAAACAACATGAAAAATGTCATTACCGTAGGTGCGGTTGATGTTTTCGGGAATACTACAAATTTTTCTAGCTACGGACCTGCCGACGACGGGCGTATTTTCCCCACTCTTTGTGCACGCGGCTCTAGTGTATACTCAACTGTCGTTAATCAAAAATATGCACGCTACGACGGGACTTCTATGGCGTGTCCCGTAGTAACAGGTCATCTAGCACTACTGACACAACGCTATCGTCAGCTCAATGCTGGAACTACACCACTCAACTATTTTCTAAAAGCTGTTGTAGCCAACACTGCTCGCGATGCAGGACGTCCTGGTCCCGACTATCAATACGGCTTTGGTATTCTAGATGCCGAAGCTGCAGCTCTACTTATCGAGAACAAATGGTATCAATTAGGCGAATTCCGATCTAATAACAATAATCAATACTCTATTACAGTCCCTTCTGGGGTAAAAGAACTTCGCGTGATGCTTGTTTGGAACGATACTCTGGTTCGTAAAGAATATGCACACGGCGAAAAAGCACTTATAAACGATCTGGATCTTACCCTAGAACACAATGGACAAACGGTACTGCCGTGGATACTCAAGAAAGAGGCACCCACAGAAAATGCAACTCGCGGTCGCAATGAGGTAGATAATATCGAACAAGTAACTATTTCCAATCCCTCTGCAGGTACAGTAACCGCTACCATTTCAGGCAAATTGAACGTAGGCAACAAACAAAGTTTTGCGCTAGTTTGGTACTTCGATTATGCCCGTCCTGAGCTCTGTGCCCCACTCGCAGGAGAAATCTACGAACCACGAGAACCATTCTACCTAAGAGCAGAAAACATGAAAGCCCCACTGCAGGTAGAACTCTCGCTAGACGGTGGTAAAAGCTATCAGGTACTAGGGGAATACGCTGCCTGTGCAGGTGTCGAACTACCCAGTACAATAAAACCCACAAAAGAAGCTATGTTACGCGTTTCGGATAGCGAAGGACACGTTGTGACTACTCAAGGGACTTTCACCATTGCTGGGCGTGTAAAACAGCTTAAATTGGAAGATAAACCATGCGAGATAAATGCATGGAAACTATCTTGGGCACCCGTAACAGATGCCGCGCAATATGAAATATTGCGCTACGACTCGCAAACAGAGAGTTTCAAATCCATTACAAAATTGTCTAACGACAAAACTGAGTATATATTACCAACCGAGAATATAAAAGACGAACGCAATGTTTATGCGGTAAGAGCAATTAGCGAAAATGATGTCGTAGGGCGTCGTAGCACTGGCGTTATGGCGCAAGCCCCTGCAGCGGGCGTTGTAATAACCGACGCAGATCTGCCCTACTTTGAATCGTTCATTGGTAAACCTCTTCCACATACCATCCTTTCAGCTGGTCGACAAGTTGCGTTTTCTATGACCAGTGCCCCCGCAGGAATCGGCTTACCTACACGTTCGCACATTTGTCGGTTTAGTGCGGCCAAACCTGCTCCTAACTGGGATAAGCCTTTTGAACAGATGAGCAATAAAGCGACGCTAGGGTTATGCGAACTCGATTTAACCAATATCTCACCAGACAAAAAGCCGAAATTAGTACTCTACGGACTGCTAACAACAGATGCCGAAAAGGAAAATAGTTCCCTCCTACGCTTGCTTATTGAGAATGAGGAGGTAGCAGATGTACTTGGTCGGAAACAAATCGTAGGAGACGGTGCTGAACATACCTATACTTGGGATTTGAGCAAATATGTAGGAAAGAAAATAAAACCCGTCTTTGAAGCAGCACTCTGGGATCGTGATAACCAGTTCTACGTCATGTACTACGAAATTACCCCCCACATCGAACGACACGAAATTGCGGTCCAAAGCATAGAGGAAATCCCGTCCAAAGCCTATATGGGTAAAGAACCTGTTACATTTAAGATTCGAAACAACTCGTCACTGGACGAGAGAACAGTACCCGTAAGCGTACTCGTAAACGGAAAAGTAGCTTATGCGAACACGCTATCGTTTAAAGCCTTTGAAGATAAAACAATAACCTGTAGTGCCGACTTTACCTATAATGGTACGGAGGGTAAGAAGTTCAAAGTCGAAGTTGTTACCGATTTGGAAGGAGATGTAGACCCGAGCAACAATTCGGCTAGTATAGAAGTCTACAATAAAGGTGCGATACTCCCCATGCCTCCTGTACGCTATGCATTTATCTATAATACGTGGCTAGATATCCCCCCACATGACTCCGTACGCGTAAAAGGTACTGCACGCTTTACCGATATGGGGGGCGCCTTAGAAAACTACAAAGCCGAAGAAAATGGGATATATCAAATTTTACCCCAAACGCCTGGACATGTAATACAAGTTACCTTCCACGAGTGGGAATTCGGCGAAAACGACGCACTACACATTTATACGCATAACGTACCTCGCGACCTACAAAAAATCATAGACGATAATAATGTGCCCATACTTCCTGCAACAAGTAAACTTGTAGGAGGCAGCAAGGCGCCTCGGATCTTCATCTCAGAAGCGCATA
Source organism: Bacteroidia bacterium (assembly GCA_905373625.1). Lineage (GTDB taxonomy): Bacteria > Bacteroidota > Bacteroidia > Bacteroidales > CAJPTX01 > Bacteroides_D. The sequence goes on along the minus strand of CAJPTS010000032.1, from coordinate 3,521 downwards.
ACGGGGGAATCACTTTCGTACAAAATAGTACGAGCGAAGAGCCAGGTTTCGGTTGGATCGCAGATATCGAAGAAATTAAAGTTCCCAATCAGTGGGCGCTGACGAGCATAAAAGACGTTAGTGGCGAAAAGGAATTTCACCGTAAAATAGAAGCGACTATAAAAAACTTTCGCTCTGTAGCATTCCAAAATGTAAGCATCGCGCTCTCTATTGGCGATAGAAGCACTCAATACCTAATCCCCGAATTAGCTGCTAACGGCGAAACTAGGTTTATCATTCCCGAAGATATTGATTTTACAGAGCCAAGAGCCGACATCGATATCTGTGTAACACTAGCACTAGACGGCGACGAAAACGACAATGTACAAAGGAAAATCTTCCCTTCTACACACTTCTGGCACGATGGTGAAATAATAGATGCTTCAGAGACAGGTATCGGAATTGAAAAAGTACACGCCCTCGGACAAAACAATATTTCCTGTTCCCCCGACAAGCATATACAATACCGTCCAGATGTAAAAATCCCTATATACAAAGGGATGAACAAGATTAACGTAGAGCTTGATACAGAAGACGACGAGCGTCTCGACAATGCGCAACTCTGCCTTTGGATAAATCTCGATAAAAACGATAAACTAGAGGATCAAGCCCCCGATTTCATGTCTCCCCCCATCAATTGTAAAGATGGGACAAGCTCGTACGATTTCAACTTCGACCTTGAAACGAACGAATTCCTAAATGCTGGCGGTACGTGCTGGTTGCGACTAATGTTAGCTGCTAAAGAGGATTTTGCAAAATTCAAAAAAGGCGAAAAAATCCCTTGGGGGCACGTAATTGACTTCACCGCTGAACTAAAACCCGATAAGAATCCTCTACAGAGCGATCTTGCTATTCTAGATATCCTAGACTTGAAAAATAGTGCGACCTTAACAAACGATACCAAACTCAAGGTTAAGGTATGGAATGACGGCTTGATCCCTGTAACAGACTTTTTACTTAAATGTAAGGTAAATGACAATACCGAAATTACATCCAAGTTTACACAAACTATTCAACCTGATGAGACTGTTGTTATAGAATGGGATTCGCATCTCGATCTTTCTGCTATTGGGAAGTATGATATAACAGTAACCTTAGACTATAAAGACGATCTAATCCCCAAAAATAATACTCTGAGCAAAACCATTTATCATTTAGCCCCCGCTACAGAGCAACTCTACAGTATAGCTTCTAATACCGTAGGTGAGGTCAAAGAAGGTATCGAGTTCGCTGGTATCGATTTCTGGTCAAACGATATTACTCTTGAAGGATGGTGGAAATTTGATAAAGTGCAAATGCAAGAGATCTTCGACGGTCCTAAGCTAAAGATAGCCGTTCCGCATCACATACGAGATGTAGAAGATAATAGCATAGCCATTATAACAGGCGATATGCAACTCATCAGAACTAATACTTCCGTTATACAGTATGGGAAATGGCATCATATTGCAATAACCCTTCACAAAGAAGGATTTGGGGGCATGTCGCGTACCGATGCACAAATATTTGTAGATGGCACCCCATGCGATATTACCTCTGATGCTGAAGGCGCCTTCGATTGGGGGACTTTCCGTCTTAATCCCGCCGCTTCGGGCGAAATCGGTATGTTCCGTATCTGGAGCAAACTTTGCGAAGCGAGCGAAATAAAGGACAAAATGTATAACTCCGTCCGTAATACTAGCGGTATATTAGCACCGAATTGCGAGGCAGAATTCATCTTTACCGAAGGTAAATTGCCTTTTGTAGTTTCTGGTGACAAGTATCTAGGGATTATCCAACATGAGAAACCAGACGAATCTTGGGTTCCCTACGAAAGACTCATAAAAACCGTAAAAAGCGAGAAGTCGGTATCTGACGGAATCTATACCTCCGACGGGAAAAGTATTACCATACTTATGCAACCAGACTTTAACTCGTGGAGCAATATCAAGTTACAATTCGTAGATGTTTGGGGTAAAAGTAAAATCTACAAAGCTGGAACAACCACCGAGGTAAGCGCTACGACACCGTTAGACTTTAGTGCCAATGAACATTCTATGAAATTTGACATTAAAGTATCGATCTTGGGTAAAGAACTAAAACAAGAACTTACGGTAGTTCTGAAAAATGATTCCTCGGCCGAATGCGATCTGAAAAAGGTTACGGTTGCTAAGACGAACAACGCGAGCCTCAAAGAAGATTTTGTAGCAAGTATACCAACGCAAGATGTTGAGCTCGCACTCGTAGAGGAGTCCAACCAACATGTGGACGTAAAGGCTCTAAAAGTAACTTTTGCAATCTCTGATGGAGCTAAACTCTTTATTCGTGATGAAGAAATTCCTATCGATGGGTCTAAACCTATCGATCTAAGCGACCCCAAACTACTCTGCGTAAAAGCCGCCAATGGGCGCAACGCGAAGTTCTATCGCTTACACGTTACCCGCAAGCAACCATTAGAACTTAAGACAACTCAACTCACACTTACCTTCGGCGAGTCAAAGAAACTCGAGACAGTGTCTAACCCTGGCGCTCAATTGATTTATACTTCTACGAAGCCATCGGTAGCAACTGTTGATCCTAAGGGAAATATACTGGCAACAGGAGTGGGGGCAGCTGAAATTATAGTCTATGCTAAAGCGACAAACGGGTATGCCGCTAGCGAAAGTAAAAGAATACCAATAACCGTAGATCCATTCCCTGTTACCATAGATGTAACTGGGACTATGCCACAAGGAGATACATTCCCCGACCTGAACTTTACCTACCACCCCACACTGCCCCCATTCGATGGCATCGAAGAACAACTCGAATGGGAGTACTTAGTTAAGGCTAACGGAAAGTTTTGGAATAGTGCAACGATGCCGTCGCTCTCGCCTGCTGAGTATGATCTTGAGCCAAAGAATTACAGTGCAACCGCTTATACACAGGGGAATTTCAAAGTAACACGAAAGAAGGGTAAACTGACTGTAATAGCAGCTAACGAAGCTATTGCTGTTACTTTTGAGATAAAGGATAGCAATGGTAAGCCGCTTAATAATGTAACGCTACACGTTGGTAAACGGAAATACGAAAATGTAAACGGTAGTATAACAGACTATTATCTGAGCGGTAAATATTCGGTACGTGCAACGCTTAATAACGACTACACCGCCGATACTCAGCTGTTTGTAGTAAATGAAAGCCCACAGACGGTAACGCTTACACTCAAAAAGTATACTTATACGGTAACCTATAAAACTGATGGAAACGGAGAGATCTTAGGGAAAACTTCGCAACGCATTCCTGCTGGTGATGACAGCGAACGAGTTGTAGCTACTTCCAATAATCTTGAATGGCGCTTTAAAGAGTGGAAAGATAATCATAATACATCAGCCGCACGTATCGAAAGACATGTAATGACGAACATTGAGGACATTGAGGCCTCCTTCGAACCCAACACCTTCCCCGTAACCTATCGTGTCCGCGGAAAAGGCGTGGTAGTCGAAAATAATGCAGCAGAGATT